>JAOUOM010000021.1 GCA_029880385.1 Cyclobacteriaceae bacterium
CTCACTGATCCGGTTACCAGTAAATTTTGGATAAAAATTCAATACAATCGCATGCTGATCCTTGTCGTGGAAGATATATTCGACCGATGCATTTGCCGGCCCCTGCCGTACATGGCCCAGGCGGTTCAACTGCCAGCAGCTATCATAAAATGCTTTTTTTGAAAGGGTGAGATCCAGACCCAAAAACAATGAATCATACGATTCGCCCCGGGCCATTTCCTGTCCGATCACCGTCTCAAGTGTCGCTTGCTTGTGACATGAACCAGCCAACAGGCCCATCAGCATCAGTGTCCACCATCCATTAGTCATTCTGTTCATTTGATACGATATACGGTTTGTCATTATTTCTGGAAAAAATAAATACTTGTTTGTCTTGGCAGGTCAGTTGCACAATTTCACGCACTTCACCCACGCATAATACGCCCGTTTGCCGGCTATCCGCCACCGAAAAACTACCTGTCCCATCGCCAAGCAATACTGAGCCATGACTTGCATAGTAGCCGCCTATTTCAGGTTTTACGGCAGACAGGTTGCCCCCTGTGAGCAGGTCTGTCAGTCCGTCATTATTAAAATCCCCGGCAACTATCGCATACAGTGGCGAAAACTGTGCCTGGGCAGGCAATTCGCGTTTCACAAACCCATTCGCAGTATTAACCCACACAGCGGATGTCAAATCCGTGATTTGTAACTCAAGCCCCTCCTTTCTTGCTCCCTGCGGAAATATCTGTGTTGTTGTCGCCGATTTATAATTTTCAAACCGGAGGTATTCTTTTTTGAGGCCGGGCAACTGCATGGCCAGATCCTTGAGCTGAACAAAGGGATACGCCACTCCCTCCCAATACATGGTATGGATCTTTTCCTTTGATCCGTTTTTGTCAAAATCATAAAGCAACATCCCCATCGGATGCGTTTGTGATGCCTTGAAAAGGGTGTTTTTTCCAAGATTGCCGGTTATAATTTCCAACTTGCCATCCCCGGTCAAATCTACTGCTTCCACAGCCTGATACCAGCCATTGCTTGCTGCCAAGCCCAGATTTTGTGTTGCATTTTCATACACATCCCCATTCTTTTTAAAAACCGTAACCGGCATCCACTGCCCTACAAAAATCCACTCATCGGCTCCCTCCTGATCGAGATTGGCAACGACGGCATCCGTCACCATGCCCAGTTTTTTTAATCCGGGGGCTATCCTGTCCGTAATGTCGACAAAATGTCCATTTCCATCATTTTCCAAAACATAGCTATCGGCAGGCAGGCCATACTCCAGGGGTACCTGTCTCACCCCCACCAATAAATCCAGGTCATGGTCGCCATCCACGTCAAATGGTACAACAACACTGGTGGATTCATACCCTTTTCCAGGCAGGCGCTGATCGCTCTTTTGAAATTTCCGGTTGCCCGTACCCAGGTATAGCCTGTCATTCAACTCCAGGGCAATGGAATGGAATTCACTTCCCCCGCTTCCGACATACAGGTCCATCCTTCCATCCTGATTGGCATCAAACATGACACATGCCAGGTCTTCACTCTTGTCATCCAATGCAAAGGGCTGCACCAATTTATCAAATCCCCCATCCGGTTTTTGATAAAACAATGCCCCGGATTGACCACTGGCTCCTCCGATATAAAAATCTTCCAGACCATCACCGTCCATATCGCCTTTGCACAAGCATGGCCCTTCGGTAGAATTCATATGAAAGAGCAGGCGCTCTCTGTCAAAATCAATATAGTTATTTTCCTGATGGACAAAGTCCACTCTGTCGGAGGGCCATTCCGCAAACCACGTATCGGCGCGGGAGTCCTCCGATGAACGGATGCGTATTCCTTCCTGTGAAGCAGATGGTTCGGTCAGTTCCATCAGTTGATCGGACTTCAGGTTTTCGAGGAACGTCTGTTGTCCTCCCGGCCATTCTATCCATACGGATTCGACCCACGTAGCTGTGTCAAGTCCAAATACAAGGCGATAATCGACACTTGACTGGAAGCCTTTCATTGGGTTTAGTTCCTGCACCTGGCGAATTCCCCCTGACTGAATGGTGACCCTTGCACCGATAGCCCGTGTATTTGGGGCCTGTCCGGTGAGTGCCAATCGGATAAAATGCTTGTGGTTGCGCTCGGAGGTATTTTCATACAAAAATGCGGGCATGTTCACATTGCTCACCACCAGGTCCAGGTCGCCATCATTGTCCAGGTCGCCATAGGCAGAACCATTGGAAAACGAAGGGGTGTGAAAGCCCCATTTCATCGCCATATTTTGAAAGGTAAGGTCCCTGTTATTTTGAAATGCGTAATTGGGCAGTGGCTCGGACGGCATACGGTCAATCAGCGTCTTGATGGCATTTTTTTCTTCCTTTATCACTTTTTGAACCAGGGCAGGGTTTGACATAAAATTGATGTAATCCTGATCCAAAAGATCCTTGTAAATGCCATTGGCAACAAACAAGTCTTTCCACCCGTCATTATCCATGTCAAATATGAGTGCCCCCCAGCTCCAGTCTGTTGCTGCTACCCCCGCATACCTGCTGATTTCAGCAAATGTCCCGTCACCGTTGTTGAGTTGGAGCACATTCCGGGCAAATTGATACCCATAACCGTTTTTTACAGAAAGCTGAAAGCGGTCCCAGTTTTGAAATACCGCTTTGGACATCAAGCGGTCATGCCTTTCGGGCAGCATTTCCGTGACAAACAAATCGGTATTGCCGTCATTGTTAATATCGGCCAGGTCTGCGCCCATCGACCCCATCGAAAGCTCCGTAAAATAACGGTCGATTTGTTCACGAAAGGTTCCGTTTTGCTGGTTGATATACAGGTAATCACGTTCAAAAAAATCATTGGAAACAAACACATCCGGCCAATTGTCATGGTTAAAATCTCCGATCGTCACCCCCAGGCCGAACCCTATATCACTCGAATAAATACCTGACTCCAGGGTAATGTCTTCAAAATAGCTCCCCTGGTTCTTGTAAAACTTATTTCCTCCCAGGCTGTCCGGTACTTCGCGCTGGCCGGGTACCAGATCGTAAGCACCGACAGATTTAATGGAATTGTTCAATAAATAACAATCAAGGTCTCCGTCTTTGTCATAATCAAAGAATACGGCATGATTGGAGAGTCCTTCATTATCCAGCCCAAATTCACGTGAACGCTCACTGAAGGTGAGGTTTCCATTGTTGATATACAAGGAATTATGGCGTTGGCTTCCACCGGGAGGGCCGGATTTGCACACATAAATATCCAGCAGGCCATCCGCATTGATATCCACAAAGCTCACCCCTGTACTCCAAACCCCTTCCGAAAGTAATCCCGCCGTTTCGGTGATGTCTTCAAACTGAAGATTGCCCTTATTTACATACAATCGGTTGGAAACCCTGTTGCCGCAAAAAAACAAATCTGGCAACCCATCATTATTAATGTCGCCAATACCGACACCTCCTCCGTTGTAGAAATTTTTATACGTATAGGGGTTTAGTTGTTCGGTATAGGCAAGGTTATTTTCAAATGTAATTCCAGTTATACCGGCATCCCGCAACTGAAACAAGGCTTCGTTTTCCTTTTGGCAGGAAAAAAAGAAAAAGCCACAAAGCAGGACAAATACTGGTTTTTCCATGGGGTACACCGGATCAAAAAATACCAAAAAATAAACTATCCATCACAAATCTACACTTCGTTCATCAAATGGCCTGTTTTCGCCCAAACGGAAAACCGGTTATCCTTTTTAGCCGGGTCTACAGACTATCGCATACGTAGACAGGGACGTCCGAATTTCTGTTTTCTAAAATGAAAAAGAAATAAAAAAAGCAGGCAGAAAGTGCCTGCTTTTTCTATACATCGGCCTTACTTAGAAATTAGGGTTCTGATGAAGGCTGCTATTTGCATCAATTTGAATCTGTGGAATAGGGAATATTTCATAGGTAGGGCCGGATACAGCTTTTTCCCACCAGCCTGCACCCCAGGTACCAAAACGGATTTGATCCTGTCGACGGGTAAGTTCTGCAAACATTTCCCTACCACGCTCAGCGTAAAGGTTATTTGCATCCAGGGCGGCAAACGTATCCACACCCGCACGAGTACGAATGGAATTGACAATGGCAAGGGCGGCAGGATCTGCTGCATTCAATCGCCATAACGCTTCAGCCTTTGCCAGGAGAACATCGGCATACCTCAAAACCACAAAGTCATTTGACATATTATTCGAACCTCCTTTTTCATATTCATATTTTCCAATTCGGGCACCTCCCTGTCTCCATCCATTGGGGTGGATTTCGTTGTTTTGAGGAGTGAAATTCAACAGAATACCATCCGGATCGGGTGCCGCTGAAGAAGCTCCTTCAAATCCGGGATCTTCCGTACGGGTACCATCGGCATTATACTGAGGACCCACTACAAAGTTTGACAACCTGTTATCAACAGTTCCGGTGGTAGGTGCCACTGCCAGACCGGTCCAAACGTCACCCTGAGGACCTGGGTTTTGGGCAGGATCTACATACGAATTGTAAAATTCCTCCACAACTGCATAACCGTTCCAGGGCTGGGAAGTCAGACTATAGGTATTTGAACTGGCATAGGATAGGGTCATCATTACCCACTGGAATCCTCCGGCATATACCCTGTCGTAAGGCACGACGAAAATATTCTCGGTGGAGCCTGTGTTGTCAATGGCAAAGTTCTCCTTGTAACTTGCCATCAAACTAAAACCGGAAGCGATAACCGCATCCGCTGCATCAATTGTTTTTTGCCACTGAGGGGTACCCGTATAGACTTCTGCGTTCAAATAAAGTTTTGTCAGCAAGGCATTGGCCGCCGCCTGGTTCATTCTTCCATATCTGTCTGTCCCGGTACTTGTCGATAACAAGGGCATCACAGCCAGCAATTCACTTTCCACAAAGTTAAACACCTTGGTACGACCAGTCTGAAAGTCCGCTTCGTTGGAAGGGATAGAAACATCTTCATAGTCAATCACCAATGGCACATTGCCAAAAGCATCCAACGCATAAAAATACCACAAGGCTCGTACGGCTCTCAATTCAGCCAGTAATTCATCAGGCAGGCCCAGTGACTTAAACTGATACAACAAACGGTTGCAGGTATTGATACCTCCGTAGATGGATCCCCATGCATTGTTAAAAAATCCATTATCGGCCGTAAACTCATGTTTATGCAACTGGATCAACACACCGCCATCATACCAGTCACCACCTTTGGTGGTCACGACCAATTCATCGGATGCCAGCTCACTGATCGACCAGATATTGGCATGATTGCCCAGTGCCTGCAAGGAAGTATAGGCCTGACCCATAGCCGCCAATTGTTCTTCTTCCGTCAAAAGAAAGTTTTTGTCGGTTACTGTGTCAAACAGTTCCTCATCCAGGTTCGTACATGCCGGCGCAAATAAAAGCAGCCCCAAAGCCAGTACGGAAATCTTTTTTAGAAATGTATTTTTCATCTTTTACTTCAGTTTTTTAATTAAAATCCAAGGTTGATTCCCATCGAAAACGTACGTGTGGTAAAGTACGTATTCCTTCGTTCAATACCAGGGGATAACGGATCTTGCTGCCCGCCATTTTCACCTGAATCCACATACCTGATTTCAGGATCAATTCCAGTGTAGTTGGTTAATACAAATGGATTTTGGCTTGACACATAAATGCGTGCCCTTCGTATGGCTGCACCTTCTTTAGAGGGAAGGGTATAGCCAAACGTGGCATTGTCCAGTTTGAAATACGAGGCTTTCTCTACATGTGAGCTATTTACCACTGCTTTTTTGATGTTGGGATCATAGGCCGCAGTATTGACAATATTCCAGCTTGACACGGTTGTACTCTCCGTATTTTCATAGAATCCACGGTAGCTGTTCAGCAGGTCATGACCAATGGCACTTCTAAAGAACATATTGAAATCAAAGCTCTTGAAAGTCAATGAATTGTTCCATCCAATCGTAAAATCAGGCAACCCCTGGCCGATTACCGTCCGGTCATCATCACAATTACAGTAAGAGTTATCACCACTCAGGTCTTTAAAGATAGGGACACCATTTGCATCCACACCCTCCATCACAGGACCCCACAACTGACCCAGTTTTTCTCCTTCTTTTACACGAACGAGCTCGGTGTCATTCTGTCCGGGAGACCCCATATTGGCACGGTACAATACCCCTCCTTCATCGTCAAGGTTAATAATAGTTGTGCTGAACGTAGAAAAATTCACACTAGTTGTATAAGAAAAGTCTGAAGTCTGAATGACATTCCAGTTGACTGACAATTCAAACCCGGTATTTTTCAACTCACCAATATTTTTTAAGGTTTGTCCAACCAGGTTTGGTGGAACGGGGACATTCACATACAACAACATATCGGAGGTAACACGCTGGTACCAATCAACTGTACCTGTTATTTTTCCCCCCATTACACCAAAATCCAACCCAAAATCAAGTTCATCCTTGGTCTCCCAGGCCAGATCGGGGTTAGGGTTACTGGATGGTCCATACGCAGGTTTCCAAGATCCGTCAACGTATGCGGAGCCAACTCCCTGATAACGTAAAAATGACAAATATGAATCGTTAGGCGTAGCACCGGTACGTCCCCATCCTGCCCGTAGCTTGAGGCTTTCCACGCCACCAATATTGACGAGGTTTGTTATGTTGACACCCGCACTTACGGCAGGGAACAAACCCCACTTGTTGTTTTCACCAAATTTGGTGCTACCCTCCTGTCGTACACTGGCCGACAAAAAGTACGTTCCGCCTATGTTCAAATTGGCCCGACCAAAGAATGCAACCAATCGGGAAGAATTGGCATAACTCCATACACTGCCTTCCCCTCTATTAAACTGCTGTGCTTCCTGAATTCGATTATAGGTAAAGGCATCCGTAATGAAGCCGGCTCCCCGCATACCAAATCCTTCCGTGAAAAACTCCTGGTAGGAATACCCTCCCAATAAGGCCAGGTCTGTATTGCCAAATGACTGGTCGTAATTAAGCATTGATTCAAAAAGCTGGTTATATCGTGCTTCGGTAGCTCGCTGGGCAATACCACCCAATCCTCCTGCCAGATTTGCACTTTGAAATTTAGCAGTTTTCATAAAATACTGGCCGCGCATGTCACTTTCACGCTGCTGGGAGTAAGAAATCGTACCTCGCAAACCATCTACAACATCGCTAAAATCATATTCTGCACGTAAGCTTCCCAACAAGCGCATGTCTTTGCCATCATTTATACTTTGATTGGCAATGGAAACCGGGTTCCAGTAATCAAAAATATCACGTTCGGCATACCCACCCACATCCGATAGACCGGCTACAGTGGGGTCAAACATGACTGGAAGCGTAGGATTGGAAAGGACAGCATACCGAAACACATCTGTAAAGCCATAACTGGCATCCTTGGTCGTAGTTGCCAGGTTCATGCTAAACGTCGCACGATCATTCATCGCCTTTTGCGTCAGGTTAAACCGGGCATTCAACTGTGAAAACCCTGTATTAATCTGGATACCGCCCACATCGCGAACGTTAACAGACGCCCGGTAGGTGGTACTTCCGGAACCTCCTGACATTGAAATATTGTGGATTTGAGAAACACCCGTTTGTGTCACCTGTTCCAGCCAGTCAGTATCTGACCCTAAATCTACCATTCCGGGTACCTGCCGATATTCATCGGCCGTCATAAATTTCATTGTGCGTGCCACATTGTCAAATGACACGGTTCCATTATAATCGACAACTGATTTTCCAGCTTTACCCGATTTGGTAGTAACCAGGATCACCCCTGAGGAACCCCTGGTACCGTAGATGGCAGAGGCCGAACCGTCTTTCAATACATCGATCGACGCAATGTCATTCGGGTCAACTGTACTTAACGAACCCCCAATGACCCCATCAATAATGATTAGTGGTTCAGCATTTGCTCCAACGGTTGTCACACCCCGTAAACGAATGGTGTAATTGCCATTTGGGTCACCTCCCGGCCGGGTAATCGTCAAGCCCGCTACTTTTCCCTGGATCAACTGGGCAGGGTTGTTGACCATACCTTTGTTAAAATCCTCAGACTTGACACTGGCAACCGAACTGGTAATTTCCTTTTTGTCCTGCACACCATAACCGATGACCACCACTTCTGAAAGTGATTGTACATCTTGTTCCATGGCGACATCTATTACCGAACGATTTCCAATGGCAATTTCCTGTGTCACAAATCCCACGAAAGTGAACGCCAGTGTGGCACCATCGCTTACCGCTAACCGGAAATTTCCATCCAAATCGGTAATGGCCCCGTTTGTGGTGCCTTTTTCCAAGACATTTGCTCCGGGAATCCCTTCTCCCGTTTCAGCATCTGTCACTTTTCCTGTTACCGTCCGTTCCTGCGCCATCAAAAATGACAGGGACAGAACCGATAACATCACTAGTAAATACTTCTTCATACTGTTACAATTGTTATCAGGTTTTAAACTTTTTTGTACAAAATGATTATTCCTCAACCTAAAGTTAAAGTCAAATTGAAAGCATGATACAAAGTATTCTTTTCAATAGCAACAGATTCATCCGATTATTACAATGGAAACGTTTGCATTGGCATATATCTTTATCTGAACGGAGTATAATGTTTTGTCAATGGATTTTAAATCCGAATTTGACTTTTCCAATATAAGGTCAACGCCAATATTTCTGAATGGAAAATACCTGTTTTTTAATAGCCGGAACATCCCGTTACCAAATAGGTCGACAATATATTAATAACGTTATGTATTAATGGATCCTTGGCTAACCCTAAATATGTTGTTTAATGTTAGGGGACGGCATTAGGGCCGTGCAAATTGATGCCAAGGTAACCGCATGTGCTTGCAGTGGCCGGTCAAAAAGAACGCGAGGGCCGGTATTCTTTGGCTTGTCCATTTATTTCATAAACAAACAATGACCGGTTTTCCAGCCGTATTTTATTGGAAGGGTTTGCCATGCTGATCAATACCAAACCGGAAACCGTGTTGTCAAGCGTATAAAAATCGTAGGTCATTTGACCCGACTCACCAATGACTACCTGGTAATATTGCATTCGGACAGGGTCAAAGCCAAAATAACCTTCGGCTACTTTGACCCGGTTTTTATATTCCTCAAAAAAGATTAGGCCCTCCCTGCGGGACTCGGCAAAGCGCTTTATTTCCCCAACAGAAAACTCACCCGTCATCGCTTCAAAGATTGCCTGTCTGTTTTTGGCTTCATTGTCCGAGCGTGTCAGGTCTGTAGCCGACATGGCCAACGTTTTCAAAACCAATGCGATGGAATCCGTCAGGGAAGCGACACTGTCTTCCAGATATTTGGGTATGGAAAAATGGATATACGACTGGGATGTGCCGGCCACACCATTGATTGTTTTTCCGATCAAAGCCTCATGTTTAATGGTTTCCAGCCGGATAAGCTTCCCCTTTACAATCATTCCCTGATTTTCATTCACAGGTGCCACGGTAATCAGGTAGGGGTTGAGATCGCCAAAGTGGAAAGTACGTTCGGTATATTTCTTACCCACCAGTTTCGCCGGATTTTTCGATGAAATACTACGGTATTTGCAAATGCCACTTTCCTCATTATAGGTAAACGTATTGATCCACCACATGGCCTGGTCAACGTTGTAATAGGTAAAGCTAAGCTTCTTTTCCAGCCAATCAATTTTTTTTCTAAAAGCGGCATCACCCTCCTGTGCAAATGCGTCCGATAAAAAAATAACTACGAATAAAAGGTTTGCGAAATATTTCATTTTGGCGGTAGTTTTAGAAATAGAATCTAATTCAAACAGAAACATCAAGTTAAAAAGTAATCTGCTGATATAAAACGAATCGGGCTGATAAAACCAAAAGGTAGAAATACCCGGAAACCCCGTGAGTCGGCAAAGATCCTTTGACAAAACATCTCTTCCAGTGCCTGGTATTTGGCCCGTACTACCTGTACGCTTTCCTCCTCCGGGCTATTACCAGAAAAAGTTCAACACCTGCCCCTGGAGCAGGGACTGTTGGTGATAAAAAAACCAAAAAACGCACCCATGATAAGGGATTCTCCGATTTCTTTGCTGCTTTCAAGCGAAGATCCTGAAAGATAGCTGTACGACAGACTGATCAATGCCCCCGCCAACATATAAAGCAAGGTTTTACGCACATGTCTCCATGCCTGCTCCCGTTTTAGCCGGTTTCCCTTTGGTCCTAATTTCGGAGGTTCGAATTCAAATGGCATGTCTTTGTAAATTTTTGGGCTAACCTACACACAAGCATGATTGCTGAGTGTAACCTAAAGCACATAAAACCAAAAATGATCGCCTGTCTGAATGTCGGATGAGCCTAGGAGTTACCCGTACGCACCTGCTTTCCCACATGAACCTTCGTAAGTTTCGGGCCGGGGATCCTCCTTCTTGTGGTGTACGTAATGTGCGTTTTTCACCGTTAAGCCCTTTCCAAAAGTGGATATTGCGTGTTGGAAGCCGGGCATGTTGATCAGTTGGTTTGGACAAAGTAATGTGAAAAGTACAAGGCAAATGAAGTTTCTAAAGTCAATCAAAAAATAATCAGCCCTGATAAATGTTCAAGCCGCATTTGAAAATAGGAAGGAAAAAGGATGTGTATTGATGCTGGCATACCTTGTGTTATGAAAAATATCACAGGCACTTCGGTAGCCAGGCTTTACAAGCAAAAGTCTTTTTGCACAGGAGGGAAATAAGAAAGAAAAGGCATAAAAAAACCTGGCTTTTGACCAGGTTTTGTGTGTGTGGGCCCTACTGGGTTCGAACCAGTGACCCCCTGCTTGTAAGGCAGGTGCTCTGAACCAGCTGAGCTAAGAGCCCTTGAAAACGGATTGCAAAAGTAGTATTGTTTGGATTCTTTCCAAATGTTACGCAAAAATAATTTTCAACTTATTGCTGTTGTTAAATACTGTTTGAGCGGGTACATCATCCGGAAGCGTTTAAGCAAGTCGCGGGTGAACGTTTCCTGACGAAAATCCGCATCATCCACCGGACTGCTGA
>JAOUOM010000449.1 GCA_029880385.1 Cyclobacteriaceae bacterium
GTCTCGTATTGAGGTGCACCAAATCCACCTCCCCCCGACTTGGCTTCGGGCAAGCCATACGAAGTATAGGGGTCAATAAATGCCGGATAAATGTACCTGCCCCTGAGATCATAGGTGGGCGTACCCGCCGGTATGGAAACCTGGGTACCCACTGCCACTACCCGTCCGTCACGGATCAGCAGGGTGGCTTTTTCCAACCGCGTCTGATAGTCCTGAAAAATAGTTGCATTGGTAAATGCATACGTGGAAGGCCTGTCATCAGGAACACCATTTCCGGGAAAAGTCGTTTGTGACCGGCCGGCAATGCTGATGAAAGCCACTGTACAATAAAGCAGTAGTTTTTTCATTTCTGTGATTGTTTGTTATTTTAAGCGTGTACCCTTTCAAGCCCGTCTTCAGCAGTTTACCTACAGGCAACCGAAACTGCATCAGACAATAAAAGATCAAGAGGGATTCGTTCGAAATTTAGGTATATTCCCTAGTAGCCGTACATACATTTATATAAATGGCAGAAACAAAAAACGTCCCGCGCAAACGGATACGGTAAATCCTTGATACACCCCTTGTTTTTGGATCAAAAGACCGGCACCTGTTATATCACTGCATTCTCCCCGATGCCTGCTGAAAAATCAGCAAAAGGAGCGGCACCGGCTGGCTCCAGTCACCGGTATACCCGTGCTCCGCACAAGGCCCACGTGCTGCCCACGCCCGGGGCTAGGCAGCAGGCTTTTGCGCTATTTAGCAGCCAAACACCGACAACAGGTACGGTTCGCTACGTGCATGACTTACCCAAATACAACTGCTACATAAGGCCGCCCAGTGCCACGGTAATGGCCTCCCCGTTCACCCCTCCCGATTCCTCAGCTGCCAGAAATGCGATCACCTCGGCCACTTCTTCGGGGGTAACGACCCGGCCGGCCGGATACAGCGAGGCTCTTTCCTTCCACACCGCTTCCACCGTGATACCGCGCTGATCGGCCTCCGCTTTGGCCGAGTTTTCTGCCATGGGCGTACGTACCCAGCCCGGCAATACCGCATTGGACGTGATGCCATGTGGCCCGGCATCCTGTGCCACCGAGCGCATCAGACCCAAAAGGCCATGCTTCGAACTGTTATAGGCACTACCGGCAAATTCCGCCACCTGCCCGGCCGTAGAGCTCGTATAGACCAGGCGCCCGTATCCCCGGGCTACCATGTTTTTCAGCACTGCCTGCGACAACCAATACGGCCCATGCAGGTTAATTCGCATGGTTTCCTCCCACAAACCGGGTGGCTGTTCCCAGATCACACGCTCATGTGCCGACCCTATGCCATGGTTGCAAACCAGTATTTCGACCGGCCCCAGGCGATCCTGTGTCTCCGCTACGGCCCGGGCACAACCTTCCGGGCTGCCCAGGTCTGCCACCACATAGTCGAGGCCCAGTTGTTTCAATTCATGCTCACTACGGGCTACAGCCATTACCCGGGCTCCCCGTGATGCCAGCAAAAGGGCCGCCACGCGCCCGATCCCACGACCGGCCCCGGTCACCAATGTTACCCGCTCTGTTACACCAGACATAATTCCTCCTTTTTATATTTTGCGTTAAAATACGGTGAATCCTGGCAATACCAGACATCCCAGCACCCTTACTTCCCCTTCATCGCAACCGAAAGGGGGCCATTATCCATATCCCACTCACCCCAATACCCATCGGTAGCTTCACGATTCGTTCAACCTAGGATTCATCGGGACGCGTAGCCGTTTGGTGCTACGCACCACACGAATCCTTAGTTGTTATGTCTTGTTAATTTATTCCAGTATAATTTTTTCGTTCTTCGGATATTTCACCTCATAGCTTAAGGTCAATTCCTTTTGTTGTTGAGGTTGCAGTTCAAGTTCCCAACTCAACTCGCCAGTTTTTTCGTCCAGTTTTCCGTTTGAAAGTTCAATAGGTAATACAGTTATATCGCTAATTGCTGCGACTGGAATTTGATCGAAAAGTGTCAATTTGATGCTTTGAGACTTTTTGTTTCGAGCAATAATCTTGTAACCTCGACTTTCTATCTTATTACTGCCAATCGTTTTCCTTTTGGTAAAATCGTCAACCTTTTCACGACCAATAACAATGCTTTTATCTCTTCCTAATGAAATGTTCAAGGTATCATCCAATGATCGAGCATCAAGAATGGAGCGACCCACATAAGCATCTTCGAAGTATAAGTTCGCTTCACCTTCGAGCAAATTGTATTGATCCCAATTGATTATCCGAGCGATAAGAAAAGCGTCCTTGTCGAGTTTAGGAACTGCATAATATTCATAGATTGTCTCAATTTCAAAGCTGTTTAGATCAACAGACAGTTTTTCGCCTTTCGATTTGATGGAGTAAGGTTCATCTACTTCAAATTCCACGGTAGTTTGATTTTCGATTGTTGTGGTGGTTATGACATTTGCCTCTTTCGCGAGACTAGAGGTACCACGGACTGTAACACCCGCTACTCGTCCCCTCAGTTTATCTTCTACCCCATATCCAACGACAACAACTTCTTCCAGTGCTATTACATCAGCTTCTAACCTAGCACTTATTTTTTGTGATGTTATTGGGAGTTCTTGTGTCACAAATCCAACAAAGGATATTGACAAATGAGTTGCTCCATTTGGTAGGGTTAAGGAATAATTGCCATCAACATCTGTAACTGTTCCGACAGTTGTGCCTTTTACATGCACTGTTGCTCCCGGTAACGGTTCGCCATTTTCGTCTAATATTTTACCAGAAACATTGCGTACAAAGTTAGAAATGACTCCATAGGTTGACCTGTTTAGAATTGTGTTACGGGCATAGTTTAAATACCATGTTTCAAGTTCAGGAGCAACACCACTTTGATTAGGATTTCCATTAGACAGTTTTAGTTTGACATTCTCCCAATCGACTCCTGTATTCTGATAAATATCCGCTTTGTATTTTAGTTCCAATGGTTGATCCACGCTGGCCACTCTTACGTCATATTTGGGATACCAACCTGTATTG
>JAOUOM010000451.1 GCA_029880385.1 Cyclobacteriaceae bacterium
GGAATACCCGGGCCCTTTCGTATGGCATGACACATGCCTAAAATTTCACCGACAAACCGGCCAGAAAGTTCGTGCCGGCCTGTGGATAATAATTATTTTGCTGGTACTGCCAGCCATCCCACAAATAGCCCCATGTATACCCATTGGATGCATATTCCACGTTCAGGATGTTATTGGCCAACACAGAAAAACGGACATTTTGGATGTCTCCGATCGAAAAATCATAACTCACCCGCACATCATTGATCAAATAGCTGTCAATGGTACGTTCTTCATTACCCGTATTGTCCAAATATTGTTTTCCCACATACTTGCTCAATAATTGCAACGTCAGACCACCTGTCGTATAGGCCAGGTCACTCCCTGCAATTACATTGGGGGAAAAACTGATCGCTGTATTGCGGTAGTTCTTTTCCCATACAAATTGCGGATCGCCGTAGGCAAAAGCATAGTCGTACATCACTTCGGTAAACGAGGTAATCCTGTTCCGGCTCAGGGTAACATTTGCCGCCCATGACAATTGTTCGGTGAGCAGGTATTTCCCCGACAACTCCACTCCGGTACGGTAGCTGCCGTCCACATTGGTACGGATAGGTGAGCCGACATCATTGAGGGCTCCCGTGAGCACCAGTTGGTTTTTGTATTGCATCAGGTAATAGTTGGCCTCAACGGACACATTCGTCCCCGACCTCCTGATACCTGCTTCAATATTTCGAAGTGTTTCCGGCAGCGGGGTTTTTCCATTTGGCGCATCGATAAAATCCGTTCGTACAGGCTCGCGGTTGGCCACGGCAAAGGAAGCATACAGGGCCGTCTGATCCGACAGGGTATAGGTCAGCCCCCCTTTTGGATTAATAAAGACATAGTCGCCCCCTGTATCATATGAGCTTAGGTCATTGTCAGTCCCATAGGTATGGTAACCTATCGCACGCACTTGCGCATCACCAAATAAATTAAGGCGCTCCGCCAGCTGATAATTGACCTTGACAAAGGAATTAAAATCTTTTTTGATCCCGACCCCTTCATAGTACCGGTTGCGGATTTGACTGTCGGAAGCATATTGCGCCCATATCATTTCGCCAAAATGATCACCATCGTAAATATTATATCCACCACCCAATGTCATGGACACCCTGCTATTGGTATAGTTAAACGAATAGGTGGCTCCATAAAAATCATTGTCAAGCCACCTTCGCCTGATCAGGTCTGTACGGGTAATCAGGCTGTCCCTGATCAATACGTTTTCAAGCCCATAGGCTGCCAGTAGGTCCTGTTGCCGGTATTGTTCGTAGTAGCCCCGGCCATAGGTGTAATGTAAGGCCCCATTAAAATTAAAATTTTCAGAAAATGAATGGTTCACGTGCAGCTGGTAATGATCCTGTGCATAATTATCCACTTCATTGTCGTAGAGGTAATAGTTAAATTGGCGACCGGAATTGAGCAGGTTATCGATTTGCCCCTGGGAAACGTACTCTCCGCCCCAGGCGATCACATCCTGCAAGCCTGCTTCATCGTTCTGCAACCGTGCCTGAGGTGTGCCGTACCAGGCCTGATAGGTAATTTCCTTTCCACCAAATACCAAAGCTTTTATCATGGTCTTTTCACCATAATAACCGCCGGCTGCATAATAGGATTTGAGGTCTGAACTGGCCCGGTCGATGTAGCCATCCGAAACGATGCGCGACAGGCGCGTCTCAAAATTGAAACGGTTGGGAAGCAGCCCGGTATTGAATGTCACATTGGATTTCCACGTATGGAAACTTCCCACGCTATTGTCGACCTGGGCAAAAGCCTCCTGCGAAACCCGATTGGTTTGCAGGTTGACAGTAGCGCCAAAGGCAGCCGCACCGTTGGAAGATGTCCCTACACCCCGCTGGATTTGAATGTTGTCCACTGACGTAGCAAAATCCGGCATGTTTACCCAATAAACCCCGTGTGATTCCGAATCATTAAGCGGAATGCCATTGACGGTCACATTGATGCGGGTACCATCGCTACCCCTGATGCGCATGCCCGTATAGCCCACACCTGCTCCGGCATCCGAAGTGGTCACTACCGAGGGCGTGAAATTGAGCAGAATGGGTAAATCTACACCCAGGTTACGCTCGGTAATTTTTTCCTTTTCCACATTAGAATAAGTGGTGGGTGTCTTTTCATTGGCACGAGTAGCATAGACGACCACCTGATCGCCCAAAAACAGCGATTCTTCGAGCCGTATACTCAGTTCCACATCATCCGACAGGGAGACCGGTTGTTTTGCTGCCACGAAACCGACGTACGAGACCTGTAGCGTATAATGGCCGGCGGGTAGCCTGTTAAATACAAACGATCCCTGATTGTCCGTCGACGTTCCGTATTTCGTGTCGATTAATTGCACGGTAGCACCCGGAAGGGGCCTGCCTTCTTCATTTTGTACATGGCCCGAAATGGAATATTGTCCCATTGCGGCCAGCATGCAACCATAGCTCATGATTGCCAGTAACCATTTTTTCATTTGTTGATAAAAGAATTTGTTTAACCATACAGGAAGAGGGGAACTTCCCACATTGGTTTATCATACTCCCTTTCCGGCATTACCCGGACAGGTTCAATGGGTATGATCTCAGCCTGTATCTAAGTGGTTGGCTTCCCGTTCCGGAGGGGAAGCGGGCCACTTTTAGGCACCCCTTTTCTGACAGCAAAACTAGTGTAAAAATCCTTTGGAATTCAAAGCATCCAGAGCACATTTTACCCGAAGATCTTCATCCCCCGATACAATGGCGTAGGGCAGGTCATGTTGGATCAGATACTGTTGATAGAGCTCAAAAAAATACAACCGCCGATCCGGGTGCTCTCGCTGCGGGTCTGGCCGCCAGGGCAGGTCAATATTGGCAAGCAAATAAAAATCATAGCTGCGTTGATCCAATTGCTCCAAAATCCAGGAATCCGTCGTTCCGTATTTGTGGTCACTCCAGATTTTGACCACAATCAAATTGGTATCGCAAAACAGCAATCCATCGGT
>JAOUOM010000450.1 GCA_029880385.1 Cyclobacteriaceae bacterium
GAATACCCGGATTTCACTGCATATATCAAGGTGCTGACGGCCACGCATTTTGCCTGGGTAAAATATGACAAAGGTGGCGACCAGATATTTGCTGCCGGAGCAGGTACGTACGCCTTTGACGGGAATACATACATCGAAAACGTGGAAATGACCTACCCGGGTGACAACCTCGCCAACGGAGCGAAAATCACCTTTTCCATTGACCTGACCCCCTATAAATGGAAACACTATGGGCATGTGCCGCGAAAGGACAACCTGCCTGATGATGATTCCAACCTGATAGATGAAGTATGGGTACCCTACATGGCCAATCCCGAAGATGCCACCGCCTTTTATTGAGTTTTCTTAAGTTTTTCAGGAAATAAGGCCTTGAACTTTTCTACTTTCGGCACAACTACAAAGTTGCAATAGGGTTGTTTCTGATTTTGGTTGAAATAATCCTGATGGTAGGATTCTGCTGCAAAAAAATCTGAAATGGGTGAAATCTCCGTGACAATCGGGTTTTCCCATATGGCAGCCTGGGTGAGCCTGTCCCTGTAAGCCTCAGCCAATTGCTGCTGAGCCTTTGTATGGTAAAAAATAACTGACCGGTATTGGGTGCCTACATCATTTCCCTGTCGGTTTAGAGTGGTCGGATCGTGCGTTTTCCAAAAAATCCCCAACAATTCCTCAAAAGTAACAAGCAGCGGATCAAATGTCACTTCCACAACTTCCGCATGTCCTGTATCACCGGTGCAAACCTCCGGATAGGTCGGATTGACCACATGTCCACCCGCATAACCGGATCGTACGTCCACCACTCCCTCTACGCGTTGAAAAATGGCTTCTGAACACCAAAAGCAGCCAGAACCAAAGGTTATTTTTTCCATATCACATCATACTGATTTACAAAACACCTTTCGGCGAAGATAGTTCATTGGATTTCACCAGATGAACATGGGGCGAAATTATAAAAACCTGTCAATCCATGTTCCTATTCAAATCATTTTTCTGGATTTCATCATCCGGAGAATAATGTCGACAATTTCATTCTCAGTCAAGGTTTGCCGGTTTAAGCTCAGGTCAAACAGGTAAGGATCGTAGGCCTGATGTGAGAGATGTTCACTCCATAGCTCCCGGTCTGTATCGACCTGCCTGATCAATAACCTGGCTTCTTCATCCGTTAACTTTTGTTTTGCTGAAATAACCTGGCTCCTATAGGCCAGGGATGCGACCAGCCTGACATGTAAGGCAAGCGGTCTGTTTCGGATAATGGCAGACCCGCCCCTGCCGACGATGATTACCTTCCCTTTTTTTGCATAGGTTTCGATGATCTCCCGAACCTTCTCTACAATTTTTTTATCTGTGATGGTGTATTGGTTGGAAAAAGAAGAAAATACATCCGACACCATGCTCTGTCCATGCGACAGCACCCGTTGTGCTAGCCTGTCAGGTGCCAGGTTCAGGATCTTTGCCGACTCATTGATTATCTCCTTGTTGATGTATTGCCAGCCCACCGAAATATCCGAAAGCCGTGCCAACAGCTTTAAGGCAATTTTATTCGCTTCACATCCATATTGTCTCGAAAGGGTAAGTACCGGCCCCGGTGCATTTTTCAACTCACGCACCCTGTCCCTTTCGGTCATGTATTTTTTCAGGTCAATTTTCATGATCCTCACGTATTGATTTCCATTTTTCCTTTTGACAAACGGATGTCCACTTCTGGTAGGCATGGGACAGTCCTATCTATTCATACGTACATCCCTGTTTTTTGGGCATACGAAATACGAAAGGACACCACACGGGTAGATCAAGTCGTGCATACTCCGGGAGATAGGTGGGAAAAGAAAGCTACCTCCCGCCTATCCGTACCAGCCCGGATACAGTCAAAAATTCCGGTAAACGAGAGCGAATCGCAAAACCACTTTGATAAGGCACAGGATATGCTGGCAACATCCGTATTTCCCTATAAAACAAAAAAAGCTACCCTCATCTCCAAGGGTAGCCCGACTGTGTTTTCAGGCAACCATCAGCCCGTATTTCGCATGGCACTGGCTAATGCATTGATGGTAAGCATCAACTCGGTTTGAGTCTTTTGGGCCTGTGGGCTTCCGACTTCCTTTTCACCGCGCCATTTTTTCAGCAAATGTACCTGCATGTCATGCAGGGGTTTCATTAGCGATGCCCGTAGCTGGTTGGAATAGTAATGGTTGATCCGTCGTTCCTTTATCTCACGTCCGAGCAATTCACGCATATATTCTTGCGTCAAATGCAACTCATTTAAAAACAAGCCCAGAAATCGCTCTTTCAACTCAACATCCGTTACCAGGTCTGCATAGGCCCGGATGATGGTCTCATCGGTAGCGGCAAGACTGGTATCGATGTTGGTGAATACATACCGGATAAATGAATCACTTTTCAATGCCAGCCTGAAGGTATCATAATCTGCCCGGTACTCCTTTTTTAGCCTGTCAAGTGCCGTACCGATACCAAACCAGCTGGTCATGTGAAAACGCGACTGGCTCCAGGAAAACACCCAGGGAATGGCTCGCAAATCCTCCAGCGTATTGGCACCCGTGCGCTTGGATGGCCGGGAACCTATTTTGCTGGTTTCAATGGCATCGATCGGTGTGGCCTGACGGAAAAACTGGATAAAACCCGGTGTTTTCATCATTTTCTCGTAATGGGATTTGGAGAATGTGGCCAGTTTTTCCAACATCCCTTCCAACGGATGAAAACTGCGCGCCTGCTTCCTGTCTACGAGTGTCTTGGAAAGTGTATTGGCTGCCAGTAGTTCCAGGTTGTAGGCCGCGTTGATTTTGTTGGCATATTTTTGGGCAATGGTCTCCCCCTGTTCTGTCAGACGAATGTCCCCGTTTAATGCCCCGTAGGATAAGCCCTGCACAAAATAATGGGTAGGGCCGGAACCACGACTGATGGAGCCGCCTTTCCCGTGAAAAAACCGGATTTTCACCCCGTGCTTTTCCCCTATTTCACTCAACAGGTATTGCGCTTTGTACAA
>JAOUOM010000452.1 GCA_029880385.1 Cyclobacteriaceae bacterium
AACCGGTAGTGTTTATTCGACCTCTAACTATGGTGTAGGAAACTGGGTTCATCTGGCTGGTGTATATGATGGAGCTGCCCTTCGCTTGTATGTAAATGGGATGCCAGCCGGTAGCACGGCCTTTTCTGGAAACCTGTATTCTGCACTTTCAAATGCTACACTTCAACTGGGTTATGGGACATCTGAAGGTTTTTATGATGATGTCAGGATTTGGAATGTGGCACGTACGCAGGATGATATCCGGGCAACCATTGAACAGTCTTTAACGGGTTCGGAAGCTGGCTTGGCTGGTTACTGGAAACTGGACGGGACGTATGATGCAGGTGGGGGGGTATTTTATACGCCGGATGCCACGTCCAATGGAAATGATTTGTTATTGGCAGGTAATGTGAATCAGGTAATCCTGCCAGATTTAATTATTTCCTCGGTTTTCCTTCCGACCACTATTTTGCAGGCGGCCCAGCAGATTGTTATTGACTACACGATTGAAAATATAGGCGAGGGCGATGTGAACATCATTACATCAACCGGGTTTTATATTTCTCTGGACAGTATGTATAGCCTGGACGATTACTTTTTGGGCTCAGTTGGGGAAGATTCATTCATCCCTTCCCTGGATGTCCAGACATGGAGTGTATTTGGGGATTTACCGGTGGATATTGCGGATGGTGACCATTGGATAATTGCCGTGGCCGATATAAATGAGGTCTTACAGGAATCCGACGAAACCAACAATGCAAGCCCTGGAGCGAAGTTTACCGTCGTTTCCGATGTGAGTTCGCCTGTTGTCTCCATGGTCGTTCCTCCAAAAAGTGAGCGACTGGATTTTGATTTCTCCATTACGGCGACGGATGACATTGGCGTGAGCGAAGTAGTGCTATATAAAAAACCTGCCGGTTCAGTCAGCTATTACACAACTTCTTTGACAAGTAGTACTTCGACGTTTACCGGAAGCATTTTTGCCAGTGATTTTGATGAGCTCGGGGTTACCCTTTTTGCCATTGCCTATGATTTGACCGGAAAGGCGGATACTACAATGATTGAAACGATTATTACGGATATCCCTGCTACTGATTTTAGAAGTTTTGGCATACAAAACGGAAATGATGCCAATGCCTATCAGATAATAGCCTTTCCATACGAGTCAAAATCCACGTCACAGGTGTTTGCTGATTTCGGACCGATTGATCCTTCCAAATGGCGTTTATTAGGTTATTCCGGTTCGTTGCCCTATTCTTCCGTAAGCAGCCTGCAGGCGGGCAAGGGATATTGGCTGATTGCGGATAATGCAATTTCTCAAGTGACCTTTAGCGGAGTGTCGCCCGTTGCTGCAGATGAAGGCAACCCCTATACGATGAGCCTCAAAACAGGATGGAACCTGATCGGCAACCCGTATGAGTTTATCCTTGACTGGGCGGAAGTGATCCTGTACAACGTAGACAATAACCAGCTGATTGAAACAGATTTAAGTTCACTGTTTGCCTATAGTGCCGGATGGTACAATCCAGGCGGGCTTAATGAATATATGGGTGCATTTGTGTATGCCTATAATGACATCCAATTGAAAATTCCGTTTACGTCCTTGAAAAACGTGGGGGCCAGGGAAGAGATGGGACTGACGGTTGCACGTGAGAATATAAATGAAAATGGCGGATGGGAAATGATAATGGAAATCACGGCAGAAGGAAACTGGCGCTATGGAGTCGCCGGATTTGGTGCATTTGACCAGGCATCCGATGATTTTGATGTGTATGACATGCGTACCCCGTATATGTTCGACCATTTCCTGAAGGCAACATTCCAGGACGTTGAAACGGAAACAAACGGTGAGGTTTCACGAAGTATACATGCCATCAACGATAACGATACGTGGACATTCGATGTTTCAACACATTTGCCTCAGGGAACGTTGATGGACATTACCTTTAAGGGCTTTCCGGCTTTGCATGAAAATGAGCGTATTGTTTTGTTTGATCTACAAACAGGCAAAACAGTAGACATAGCCAATGCCGTCAACTATTCTTTTGCCTATAAGCCAGGCTATACATTTAAGGTAATCAAAGGTTCCCCTTCTTTTGTGGCGAGTGAATTGAATTTGTCGCAGGTAGTCGTGAGCGAATTGTACCCTAACCCATCAGAAGGGGCGATTCATCTTCCCGTGTTTTTGCCGGGAAATGAGGTGCAATACACGTTGGAGATGAAAATTACCGATTTGGCCGGAAAACAATACCCCATTCTGGAAGGCGTACAACTGTCGGCAGGAAGCCATCAGCTTTCTGTTGATTTGAAACCTTATGGCCTGGCCGGCGGGTTATATGTATTGGATGTATCCATCGGAACGGGTACGTCCACACCGATAACAATCACCCAAAAGGTGTATTTGACAGAGTAAATGAAATTACGTAATTTGTATTAAAACAAATAAATCCATGAAGCAATTGATCCTATTTAGTGTGGCTGTTTTCTCGGTATTGAATGTGGCTGCACAGACATCAGAAGGGACGAGTAATGCGATTAATCTTGGCCCACTTCTTCAGAAAGCCTATTTGGAAAAGCAAAAAGAGCAAGCCAAACAGGAAGTGGTAGTGGCCGAAAACGAGCCCAAAAAGCCGCTGATCGAAGTAGTCCTTAATTCAGATGTGGACAAGGATATCCCCGCAACTACCATAAAAAACCCGAATGCGTTTGCTATTGTCATTGGCAATCGGGATTATGCACATACGGCAAGTGTTGATTATGCCATTCATGATGCACGTGCAGTAAAAAATTACCTGCTCGAAAGTATGGGCTACGTTGAGGAAAATGTGTTTTTGGTCGAAAATGCAACCTTGAGGGACTTTAATAAGTGGTTTGGGACTGACCGTGACTTTAAGGGGAGGTTGTATAATCTGGTTTATGGAAATGATGAAAGCAATACGGATGTATTTGTTTATTATGCAGGCCATGGTGCACCTGATGTAAACACACAAACGGGCTTTTTCCTGCCAATTGATTGCGAA
>JAOUOM010000453.1 GCA_029880385.1 Cyclobacteriaceae bacterium
TGTGGTTCTGCCTTTAAGAACAAAGGTGTTCAGACAATGTTGGATTATGTTATGGAGTTGTTGCCTTCTCCATTGGACAGAGACAACATTATCGGTACAAATCCTGACACGGGAGATAAAACAGAAAGAAAGCCAAGTGTTGATCAGCCTTTTGCGGCATTGGCGTTTAAGATAGCAACTGACCCATTTGTGGGAAGATTGTGCTTTGTACGTTCATATTCAGGAATGTTGGAATCCGGTTCCTATGTATTCAATACACGTACTGATAAAAAAGAACGTATTTCCAGGATCTTTCAGATGCATGCCAATAAGCAGAATCAGATTGACAGCCTGCATTGTGGAGATATCGGCGCGGTTGTTGGCTTTAAGGATATCAAAACCGGGGATACGCTATGTGATGAAAAGCATAAGATCATACTCGAATCCATGGTATTCCCAGAACCTGTTATTGGATATGCGATTGAGCCCAAGCAACAGGCAGATGTCGATAAACTGGGTATTGCGATTTCCAAATTGGTGGAAGAAGACCCTACCTTGGTGGTGGAAACTGATCATGAGACCGGCCAGACGATCCTGAAAGGAATGGGTGAATTGCACCTTGATATTATCATCGACCGTCTGAAACGCGAGTTTAAGGTTGAGATCAATCAGGGAGCACCTCAGGTAGCGTATAAGGAGACCATTCGCTCTACGGTAGACCACAAAGAAGTTTATAAAAAGCAAACGGGTGGTCGTGGTAAGTTTGCGGATATATCATTCGAGCTCGGACCTGTCGATGACGATTTTACTGGCGAAGGACTACAGTTTGAAAATAAAATTGTAGGTGGTGTAATCCCTAAAGAATTTATACCAGCCATTGAAAAAGGATTTAGCCAGGCAATGTCTAATGGACCATTGGCAGGGTATCCGATTGACAGGATGAAAGTGAAATTATATCATGGATCATTCCATGATGTGGATTCAGATTCTTTGTCTTTCGAACTTGCTGCAAGGGGTGGTTTCCGTGAGGCTGCCAAAAAAGCCAAACCCGTATTATTGGAGCCTGTCATGGCCGTTGAGGTAGTAACCCCAGACGAATATACAGGATCTGTAACAGGCGACTTGAACCGACGAAGAGGTATCATGAAAGGAATGGATACTCGTGGTGTGGCTCAGGTAATAAAAGCAAGTGTTCCGTTGTCAGAACTATTTGGGTATGTAACGGATTTGCGTACCATTACCTCAGGCCGGGCAACTGCTTCGCTCACGTTCTCTCACTACGATCAAGTACCTCAAAACATTGCAGATGAGGTGGTTAAAAAAGTAAAAGGCTAGACTGATTAAACGTACGTACGATCATGAATCAAAAAATTAGAATAAAACTAAAATCTTACGATCATAATTTGGTTGACAAGTCTTCCGAAAAGATTGTAAGAGCCGTAAAGACAACAGGTGCTATAGTTAGCGGACCTATTCCGCTGCCTACTGTGAAAGAAAAATTTACGGTACTGCGTTCACCTCACGTTAATAAAAAGGCACGGGAGCAATTCCAGTTATGTACCTACAAACGTTTGGTTGATATTTATTCAAACAGTTCTAAAACGGTTGATGCATTGATGAAACTGGAACTTCCCAGTGGTGTTGATGTAGAGATAAAGGTTTAATAGGCACTGTATTTGCCAAAAAGGAACCATGCATTGCATTGGTTCTTTTTTTGTGCTGAAATCTGAGTTAACATTTGCTTGATGAAGAGGAATTGCTATCTTTGCAGTCCTTTTCACAGGGATGTTTTTGAAAAGGAATTAGAACAAGATAATCAACGATAGAAAATGCCTGGAATAATAGGTAAAAAAGTAGGGATGACGAGTATATTCAATGCGGACGGTAAAAGTATCGCCTGTACATTGATAGAAGCGGGTCCCTGCGTCGTTACGCAAGTGAAAAATACAGAGACGGATGGCTACCGTGCTGTACAGCTTGCCTATGACGATAGGAAAGAAAAGAATACGCCAAAGGCACTCAAAGGCCACTTTTCGAAATCCAATTCAACACCCAAGAAAAAGGTGGTTGAATTCAGGGATTTCCGAGCCGAATTTGACCATAAAGTGGTGCTGGGAAATGAAATCAGGGTTGAAGATATTTTTGCAGAAAATGATTTCCTGGATGCAATTGGTATTTCTAAAGGTAAGGGATTTCAAGGTGTAGTAAAACGACATGGTTTTGGTGGTGTGGGTCAAAGTACACACGGCCAGCATAACCGGGGCCGCGCTCCTGGATCTGTAGGAGCCTCATCATTCCCGTCACGTGTCTTCAAAGGATTACGTATGGCAGGACGCATGGGAAGTGACAGGGTAAAGGTGGTGAACCTGAAAGTGATGAAAATCTATCCTGATAAAAACCTGATACTTGTTAGTGGTTCTGTTCCCGGAGCTAAAAATTCATATATAATTCTTGAGAAATAGTCATGAAGCTATCCGTAATAAATAGTAAAGGGGAAGATACCGGACGTCAGGTCGAGCTTAGCGATGCTATCTTTAAGATAGAGCCCAATGAGCATGCCGTATATCTTGATGTAAAGCAATACCTGGCTAATCAGCGCCAAGGAACACATAAAACCAAAGGAAGAAGCGAAATCAGCGGATCTACCCGTAAAATCAAAAAACAAAAAGGTACAGGTACAGCCCGGGCGGGTAGTATTAAGTCACCGGTTTTTAGAGGCGGGGGAACGATGTTTGGCCCTCAGCCACGGGATTATGGATTTAAATTGAATAAAAAAGTAAAGCAACTAGCGAGAAAATCGGCTTTATCTGCGAAAGCTGCAGATTTACAAGTCCGCGTACTGGAAGATCAAAAAATGACTTCCCCAAAGACGAAGGAATTTTCTGCTATGCTTGACAACCTTTCACTTTCAGTTAACAAAGCACTTTTCATTCTGGGCGACAAGGATACAAATGTGTATCTGTCTGCACGAAACATTCCAAATGCAAAGGTGATTACCGCAGATGAAATTACTACGT
>JAOUOM010000454.1 GCA_029880385.1 Cyclobacteriaceae bacterium
CAGTACAATCCAAACGGGGGCTTTTTCGACTTTTCCCAGGCTGTCCCGGATATCCAGCCGGGGGATGTGGCGGCTGCCCAAAACTTTTTTCAATTAAAAAGCGGAGGTGATGCCAGGCTGTCCGTGAGTCAGCTCATTTTCAATGGATCGTATTTTGTCGGGCTACAGGCGGCCAATGCCTACAAGGATCTGGCACAAAAAAAGGCCTTGCGTACCGATGAGGAAATCACCCTGAATGTGGCAAGGGCTTATTACAATGTCCTGATCAACCAGGCACGTACCGAACTGTTTACCGCAAACATTGCCCGTGTCGATTCGCTGTTACGCATTACCCTGGAAATGAACAAAAATGGGTTTGCCGAGGGCATCGATGTAGACCGCCTGCAAGTAGCACGCAACAACCTCAATGCAGAGCGTGACAATTTCCTGATGGTAAATGAGCTTTCGTTCAGGCTGCTGAAGTATCAGATGAATTTCCCCATGGACGAACCGCTCGAATTGTCCGGGACACTGATGGAAATGCTGGCCATGGACGAGGATGACAATCCGCAGCACTGGGATTATTCCCTCCGGCCCGATTATCAGGTCATGGAAGCCAGTTATAACATGCAAAAACTAAATGTAAAAAATTTGTATGCCGAGGGTATGCCCGTGATTGCAGGTTTTGCCAACATGGGCTATTCTACCCAGTCACCGGATTTCGGCGGGTTGTTTAGAACCAACAGCACATTTACGGAGACAGCCGGGATCGGACGTGATGGATGGTACGGTTACTCATTGTTTGGGATTAGCTTCAACTGGAGCCTTTTTACCGGCCTTTCCCGAAATTATAAAATACAGCAGGAAAAACTGTCCCTGGTAAAAATGGAAAATGGGTTCGATGCATTGCGCAAGTCCATTGACCTGGAAATATGGAATGCCCACGCCAATCTGGTAAATGCCCGTCAGCGCTTGGCGGTCCAATCAGAAAACATGGAACTGGCCCGCAAGATTGTGCAGGTTTCACGCAAAAAATATGAGGCAGGCATCGGATCCAACCTTGAAATCATCGAGGCAGAAAATGAGCTGAAAGCTTCTCAAAACAACTATTACAATGCCATGTATGATGCCATACTGGCCAAATTAGATCAACAAAAAGCATTAGGAAAAATAATCACGAATTAAGAAACAACATCAATGACCGGATACAAACAAATTTTCGCTTCACTGATAATCGGGCTTTTGGTAGCTGCCTGTGGGAATGAAGCAAACGACCTGGCAGGCAAAAAAGAACAACTGGAGACCTATAAATCGGAGCTAGCTGAGTTGAAGGCCAGAATAGAGGGTCTGGAAAAGGAAATAGGGGCTGAAAATACTAAAAAAACTATGGCAGAAGTCCTCGTGGCCCCGTTGGAAGTCAACCCCATGCCCTTTCGGCACCTGATCGAAGTGAGGGGCTCGGTACAGTCACGTCGCAATGTGCAAAT
The DNA here is from genome assembly GCA_029880385.1 of Cyclobacteriaceae bacterium. Taxonomy (GTDB): domain Bacteria; phylum Bacteroidota; class Bacteroidia; order Cytophagales; family Cyclobacteriaceae; genus JAOUOM01. The sequence continues at coordinate 1,467 of JAOUOM010000454.1, forward strand.
AAGTGCCGAAACCATGGGTCGTATCGAAAAAATCATCGTCAGCGAAGGTAGCGAAGTACGTGCCGGTCAGGTCATGATCGAACTGGATGCAGACATCCTTCGAAACAACATTGCCGAGGTGGAAACACAGCTGGAACTGGCCCGGGCAGTCTTTGACCGGCAGGCCAATTTGTGGGAACAAAACATTGGTACTGAAATCCAGTACCTTCAGTCAAAAAACAACAAGGAAGCCCTCGAAAGACGATTGGTGACGCTGCGCAGCCAACTCAAACTCTCACAAATCAGGGCCCCTTTTACCGGTACCATCGACGATATTTCGGTTCGCGTAGGGGAAATGGCCCAGCCCGGTATGCCCCTGATCCGCCTGGTCAATTCGCACGAAATGTACATTTTGGCCGATGTTTCCGAGGCGTTTTTAGGAAAATTTGAGGCCGGCGATAAGGTGGAGGCTTTTTTCCCCGTGCAGGATAAAATATTTCCCTCCGAAATCAGCTCCGTGAGCCGTGTGATCAATAGCCAAAACCGTACGTTTACTGTCGAAGTGGACCTGCCGACACTTGAGTCATTTGATTTCAGGCCCAACCAGGTGACCGTATTGCGCCTGGTCGATTACCAGCGCGAAGATGCCATTGTCGTGCCCACCCGCCTGATACAGACCGATGAAGCAGGAAAATATGTATTCGTGATCCGCGAGCAGGATGGCAGGAAAACAGCCAGGAAAGCAAGGGTATCAGTCGGCATGAGCTACAATAGCCAGACCGAAATACTAGCGGGACTTGCAAATGGCGATCAGGTCATCGAGAAAGGATACCGGGAAGTAAATGAAGGTGTTGAAATCAAATTGGCGGCACTATAAAACTACCTACCGGAATGACAGACGAACAACACAATCCCACTAACGGACAGGAGGTCATCGACTCGGAATTTGGGCTGACCTCCCTGGCACTGAAAAATAAAAACACCGTTTATTTCCTTATCTTTCTGATCGTTGTGATGGGGGCCATTACCTATCGCTCCCTGCCAAAAGACAGTTATCCGGAAGTAGATATCCCTATGGTTTACATAGGTACGCCCTATCCCGGCAACTCGCCCCTGGATATGGAAAATCTGGTGACAAGGCCCATTGAGAAAGAACTAAACACCATTTCCGTCATCAAGGAACTTAAATCGGTTTCGGTACAGGATTATTCCACCATTATCGCGGAATTTTCAGCCGAGACCGATGTGGAGGATGCCTTACAAAAAGTAAAGGATGCTGTCGACCGAGCCAAGCCCGGATTGCCTCAGGATTTGCCCCAGGATCCGAATGTTTTTGAACTGAATTTCTCGGAATTCCCGATCATGAACATCAACCTGTCGGGAGATTTTACGGTAGAGGAACTGGAAAACTTTGCCGAAATGCTCGAAGAAGAGATCGAGAAAATATCGGAAATATCGAAAGTGGAAATCAGGGGTATTGAAGAAAAGGAAGTGCAAATCCTCGCCAATCCCTATGAAATGGAAGCACGGAATATCAGTTTTCGGGATAT
>JAOUOM010000455.1 GCA_029880385.1 Cyclobacteriaceae bacterium
AGCCACCATGAGTTGGCGGGGATCGTTCACGTACGAGCCTACTGTCTGCATCTCGGGCGATGGCATCAATCCATCATTGTCAAATTTTAACGTGTAAAGGTTCTTTTTCACGCCAAAAGCCAGCGGGTGTGTGGTGTCTATGAGCCCGTTCATGGCTGTGCCGGGGACGCGCTTCCATCCGAAATAATTTTCCCTGTCGGCATAGGCGAGCCTTTTGAGTGCCTCGCTGGTGTCCTTAGGTGCCTTTTTCATTTCCACCTGCGTAAATCCGGAATTCCCTTTTGTGAAAAACCCTACGGCACTTTCCGATGCGATCAGCACCCCGCCTTCTTCTACCCAGGCCTTGATTTCAGCCAGGGCTTTATCCCCAAACACCTGCGTCAGGTTGCGTCCGCCTTCCGGCAGGATCAGCACGTCATATGCCTTCATATCCACTCCTCCAAAGCGGAAGGAGCCTTTGGGTAAACTCGTCTGCTGAAGCGTGGACGTGCGTACACGTTCAATCGGCAGGCCGGTTTCCCAGTCAAACAGGAAATAAATCTGACCTCCGGTATAGGAACTAAATGGCTCATCGACCATCATGGCCACTTTGGGCTGATCGATGGGTCGGTTTCGCGTACTGGCCAGGTCCATGCCGGTCACCATCCGACCGGTATTGTGCCCCACGATTTCGACTCCAGCCCGCCGGGCGATTTCGGCCATATCCGCATCAATTGTGGCGGCTTTTTCCAGGTTTCTTCCCTTCAAAATGACCAGCGAACCGGCGGGATAGCTGCGTGTACCATCCCCAAACGGCTCAAAGGCCGAGCGGACATGATACCCTTTGGCCCACAACATCGCCAGGGCCTGGGGTGCTTTGCGCTGGCTCCAGTCGACCACATAGGCATACTGAGGGGCCGTGTTGGTTACTTTTCCGGTATAGGAAATCAGCTCTGTCAGCTGCTTCTTGTCCACACTGTAGGTACCCGAAGTGGAATAGGCTTCCAGGTTGTAAGCGATGGGTGCTGACCAGGTGGCCATGTCGTACATTACCGAATCCTCGATGGCCAGGTTGCGCTCCATGATGCTGTTGATCAGCAAATGACGTGGCTGGTCTGTCGGTACGATGTAGGTGCCAGCCGGGAGGGATTTTTTGATCACATTTCCCGTCTGATAGTCTTTGGCCTGTGCCACCTGAAAGCCTGCATTGGCCTGGTAGACGTTGATGCCATTGCGCAGCAGCACATTGACCAGGTCGCCACTGTACATATCCGACCCGGAAAAGAAATAGGCTTTGGTCGTTGATTTGCTCTTGGCGGGCTGCCAGGCATCATAGCTGTACTGCAACAGGGCCTGTCGGTTGGCGGCGGCTGCTTTGATGGAAGCCAGCGACGTGGTATAGTGGTCAAAAATGCGCTGACGAAGGGTCAGTCTGTACCCATCTTCCGTTTCCACGATCCGGCCTCCTGCCGAATGCCCGCCCTGCTCTACCAGCATGCCAATTCCACCCATCACACTCGGATAGCTCGATCCATACCCGGGGTAGAAAAAGTCGAACGCATCCCGGGTGAAATAATTGATCTGATGCTTGTCGAACTCGGCGATGTTGGCATCCCCGAAAACCTTGGACCAGGGCTCGTAGCTTTCCGGCAGGAGTTTGTTGCGGGGTGTGGTGCCCGGCCCAGTGAAGTAGTTGGAGTTGTATCCCTGCTCGTGGCAATCGACGTGTGCCTGGGGCATCCAGTTTTGAAATTCATTGGCCAATCCACGGGTTTCGGGATGCACACCCCATACCCAGTCGCGGTTCACGTCAAACCAGTAGTGGTTGGTGCGACCACCGGGCCAGGGCTCGTAGTGCTCCATGTCGCGTGGTTCTTCCGCCGGTCGGCCGATCCGTTTGGTTGTTTTGTACCAATACACATACCGATCCCTGCCGTCGGGATTGATGCAGATATAGAGCACGATCACCTCCTTTTTGAGTACATCCAAAATGGTCTGGTCGGTAGCTGCCGCCAATCGGTAGGCTACCTGCATGGCCGCCTCAGTAGATGAAGCTTCATTCCCATGAATGTTGTAGCTGAACGACATAAACACCGGCTGGTTGTTGATGATGTCCTGTGCCTGACTCCCGGACGCTGTTTGCAGCGAAAGATGTGTATTCTGAAGCTGATCGATTTTCTGAATGTTTTCTTCGGACGAAATGACCAGGTTGATCAGCGGGCGCCCTTCGTAGGTTTCGCCATATTCGTGATAAATGACGCGCGGCGAAGCTTCTGCCAGTTGCTTAAAATACGCTTCTACTTTGGCGTAGACCGTAAATGCTTCGCCCAGTTCATAGCCGAGGTATTCTTTCGGCGACTGAATGCCCGGCAGGTAGCTGAGGTCGGGTTCGAAAGCAAAACGCCTGGTATCCACGACCGTGGGCTGGGCACCAAGCTGAAGGATCAACAATCCGATACTAAACGTCAGGATAAGCTTTTTCATGGGTTTGAGGGATTTATTAGAGCCAAGTTAATCCAACGGGGTTTTTCAGCCAATCCACTTTGATGAGTGGTCAGATTCGGGGGGTATAGTCTGTTTTTGCCCGGCTATAGATTTGGATTGCCATTTTTACTGATCCGGTGGTTTTGTAGACGGATTCGGATTTCCACATCCATCGGCTGAGGAAGGTTTGTTTTGTTCATGACCGGCAGGGAAAGCCCATGATCCACATCACCAAAACCCATCGATAGCTTCCCGATTCGTTCAACAGCGGATTCATCGGGACGCGTAGTTGTTGGGTGCTACGCACCACACGAATCCTTAGTTGTTGTGCTTAGTATTTTTCAATTTTATTTTCTCCTTTCCTAAAACCAAGTAGTCGCCATCATAGGTTTTTCCTTCATAAGTTACTTTTTCATAAACAAATTCGGTCAGAAGTAATTCATCATCTGAAAATACCCAGTTATATTGTTTGTACTCGTTATTCTGCTTGTTCTTAAATGTAATGACGTCAAGGTTTTTATGCATATGT
>JAOUOM010000022.1 GCA_029880385.1 Cyclobacteriaceae bacterium
CATCATCGCAAGCTATGAGACGGGTAAAACAGAAGAGGCAGTAGCCAAAGCCAATGCCCTTAAAAGCACCTACCTTCCCTTTGTGGAAGAACTACTGCTTGAACCTGTAACCCGGCAAAAAGGAGTTGAAATTGTCAACAAATATTTTGATGAAATCATCCGTCTGGTCAAACAACCTTTTTTCCCTCAGACAGGCAAAGTAATCGTGGTACAGGGCGAGCTTATCTCTACCCACCTTTTCCAAACCTATCTGGAAGAAATCAAATGGACTTCCAAATTGCTTGCGGCTACGGACTTCATGTACCTCAACGATAGCGGAGAACCCGACATGGATGTGATTGAAACCCGGCTGAAAAACGTTCTGGCAAGGGAAAACGCACACGATCTCTACATCACCCAGGGTTTTATCTGCCGAAACATTAGTGGCGGTATTGACAACCTCAAACGAGGGGGTAGTGACTACAGTGCCACGCTGATCGGTGCTGCCATACGGGCCGAGGAAGTTCAAATCTGGACAGATATCGACGGCATGCACAACAACGATCCCAGGGTTGTCGACAAGACCGTGCCGATTTCTCACCTTTCATTCGAAGAAGCCGGGGAGCTGGCCTATTTCGGTGCCAAAATCCTGCATCCCAACTGCATCATTCCTGCACAGAAATCTGATGTGCCCGTCCGCATCAAAAACACCCTGAACCCGGAAGCAGAAGGAACGCTCATTACTTCTCATCAAAATGAAAAAGCCATCAAGGCCATTGCGGCCAAAGACGGTATCACGGCAATCAAAATAAAGTCAAGCCGGATGATCATGGCTTATGGCTTTCTGAGGAAAGTATTTGAGGTTTTTGAAAAATACAAAACACCGATCGATATGATTACCACATCTGAGATCGCCGTATCACTCTCCATCGACAATCCCGATTACCTGGATCAGATCGTTAGTGAAATCGAAGTGTATGGCAAAGTGGAAGTAGACCGCAACCAAAGCATCATCTGCCTGGTAGGTGATATGGTCGTGGAGCACAAAGGAGTAGGCAGGGAAATATTCAAGGCCCTCGAAAATATTCCACTTCGAATGATCTCATACGGTGGCAGCCGTAACAATATTTCCATCCTGGTGGACTCTCAACACAAAGTGGAAGCCCTAAAAAGCCTGAACAGTCATTTATTCAAGCTCTAGGCGAAATAAAAGAAGATCAGCCAAATCAGCAGAAAAACAGGGAGTAGGATAGGGACAGAAAAACGGATAATGTATCCAAAGAATGAGGGCATTTTGATCCCTACCTGCTCTGCGATGGATTTTACCATGAAGTTTGGCCCGTTTCCAATATAGGTCATAGAGCCAAAAAACACTGCAGCAATGGAAATAGCCGTCAATTCCAGTATCGAATTGGCAAAACCACCCGCTGAATAGGATATGACATCCTGGAGATTGGTAATACTGGCACCATCTGCTGCCATCCCAGCCGTCAGGAAGTTGATATAGGTGGGTGCATTATCAAGAAAGCCGGAAAGAAATCCCGTGCCCCAATACAGGGTATTATGCGATATCATCTGCATCCCTTCCGGCGATTTGGCATAGCTGCTCACCAGTTCAAGCGCGGGCATCATGGTACCAAAAATCCCAATAAAAATAAAGGCGACTTCCCGGATAGGTTCAAAATTGAAATCATTTCCCGACAGGGCTTGTTTGTCCGCCAATTTGTACGACATAAAGGCACTGGAAAACATGATGATCTCACGAATAAACGAAAACTTTTGTCCCTCATAATATATTCCCGGAACCCAGTCAAATACATTGGGATCCAGGAATACCGATCCCACCACTATAGCCAACCAAAAGAAATTGCGCGTTCCACGGATACCTATTTTATTCGTCGGCACCACACTGTTTTCTCCAAAACTATAGTCCGATTTATTCCTACGATCAAACATATAAAACACACCCAGCAAAATCAGGATGGCTAAGAGCCAGGCCATAAAATTGTGCGTCAAGGTCCAGAAAAATGGCACGCCCTTTAGAAACCCGAGGAAAAGCGGGGGATCACCAATAGGGGTAAGGCTACCACCTATATTGCTGACCAAGAAGATAAAAAAGATGATATGGTACGGTTTGATCCGATTACGGTTCAGTCGGATAAAAGGCCGGATCAGCAACATGGATGCGCCGGTTGTACCAATAATGTTGGCAATTATCGCCCCCACTGCCAGAATAACGACATTCGTCAGGGGTTTGGCTTCTTTGTCCACAATAATCATAATCCCCCCGGACGCCACAAACAGACCGGTAAGCAAGGCGATAAACTGTATATATTCCGCCAAAGCATGAATGGGACTATGGTGATTGTGCAACCCAAACACATAATATAAGACAATGATGATGGCAAGGGATATGGCAACAAAAGGATAAGACTTGTGCCAGAAATGTTCGTAAAACAACGGACCCGTTGCAATCATTAACAATAGCATGACAAATGGCAACACACTCCAGGCGGATGGACCTTCATGAACGTCATGATCCCCTGCTGCCTGGCTCTTACCATCATTTACCTGGACTTCCGTCTCATCTGTCAAATGTGTGTTTTCGGGAAAAGCTGCCCCATACAAACCTGCACTTCCTATTAAAAGAAAAAAGCAAATAAGAAGTTTATTAATAAATTTCATACCGGATACCCCATCATCTTTATCGATGCACTAAAAAAGTAATTCAACGGCTCAAAACCAAATGCCACTATCAAATTAATTGTTCGAGTGCTATTTGAAATGCCGTTTCTGCCAGTCTTGTCTGCGCTGGATTTTTAAAATATATTTTTTTTAATGCCTGTTCAATTGTGCCCGAAATATCGGTAAAAATTTCGTCATCAGTGATTTTTCGATCATTTTTCGGATCCATAAAATAGGCAAATGCCCTGGCCATGCCACAGTTCGCCACAAAATCAGGCACCAATGCCACCTCCCGGTCTACTCGTTCGGCAATCGGTCCATAAAAGATCGCTGCATCCTGAAACGGCACATTTGCTCCACAGGCGACCACCTCCAATCCCGTTTGAATCATCCTTTCTGCCTGGTCAAGCGACACAAGCCTGGAAGCTGCCGCAGGAATAAATATGGAGGCCCCAATGTCCCAGATTTTTTCATTGCACGCATCAAACCCCAGTTGCTCGTCTGCAATAAGTGTGTTTGACTGCCTGTCATAAAATAGTTTTTTGACTGCCTCAAGGTCCAGGCCTTCTTCCGTAAGTATTCCACCCGAACGGTCAATGATGCCTTTGATTTTGACCCCGTATTTGGCCAGATAGAGTGCGGCCGTGGCACCCACATTTCCCCATCCCTGGATAATGGCCGTTTTGCCCTGGATATCGCCTCCCCAAAATTTGTAATAATGGCGAACCGATTCGGCTACACCAAATCCGGTAATCATATCGGCCACCGTATATTTTTTGTCTGAGGTAGGTACATAGTCCTGGTCTTCCAAGACCTTGGATACGCCCTGTCGCAAGCGTCCAATCATGTGTATTTTCTGGGGTTTGGGCGGATTAAAGTGCCCGTTTACAATGCCTTCCTGCGGATGCCATAAACCGAAGCCCTCTGTAATCGGGATTACTTCATGAATTTCATCCACGTTCAGGTCGCCCCCGGTACCATAATAGTTTTTAAGCAGGGGATAGACCGCCTTGTACCAGCGCCTGAGCACCTCGTTTTTCCGGGTGTCAGTCGGGTCAAAGTTGATGCCGGATTTGGCACCGCCTATCTGTGGGCCTGAAACGGTAAATTTTATTTCCATGGTTTTGGCCAGGGACTCCACTTCCCGCTTATCCAGCCCCTTGCGCATACGCGTGCCGCCGCCAGCTGCCCCGCCACGCAGGGAGTTGATAACTACCCATCCCGTTGCTTCGGTTTCGGGATCAGACCATTCAAATACGATTTCGGGTTTTTTTTCTTCAAATTTCTTTAAGAGGGCTTTCATGTTTCTGTTGTTTATTTTTTTGCCCCAAGGGGTCGGGCAATCCATTCGGGAATCGGGTATCAGGGGATAAATAAGGTGCCGGCACAATGGTCCCTGGCTGACCCTGTTATCGCTGCATAACTATTGGGTATCCCCATCACACGCAGGACAGCAAGAAACCCAAAAATAATGGCTTCCTTGTAATTCACAATTTCTTTTGACGGAACAATCACATCTACGCCCGAATATTCCCGGATACAATCCATCAGGAAATCATTGTGAGCACCGCCTCCCGTCACAAACACATTACCACAGCCCATGTCCTTCAACACGTTTGCAATTTGTTTTGCTGAGAAACGAGTATAGGTATGAAGCAAATCCCGGGTACTATCCTGGGGCAATACACGCAGAATTTTTTCATATACCCATTCATTGCTAATCGATTTTGGAAAGGGAAGGTCATAGAAAGTGTCGGCCTCAAGTAGTGCCTGCCATTCTGCCTTCATTTTACCGGAGGCAGCCAGTTCACCCCCCGCATCATAGCGCATCCCTTCCCTTGCGGCCAGTGAGTTCAATACCTGATTACATGCTGCCACATCGCCTGCTATCCATTTTCCCTCTGTTACAATACTCACATTTGCAATCCCACCAAGATTGAGGTAGGAATCATGACCGCCAAAAAGCCATCGGTCGCCCACGGGTACCAGGGGAGCCCCTTCACCACCCAATAAAATGTCTTGTGTCCTAAAATCCGTGACCGTTTGGCACCCCGTATGGAGTGCAATCCGATGGCCATTTCCAATCTGGAGGGTATATCCTTTTTTGGGCTGGTGAAATACCGTATGTCCATGCGAACCAATCACGTCCGGCTGCAATTGATGCTCGCCAATAAACGCGGCAATGGATTCTGCCATCCACTGGCCCAGCGTATGATCCAGCTGAGTCAGTTCCATGCCGGAAAGTTGCCGGGCTATGGCCAGTTTTTGATGGATTTCATCAGGAAAGGCAACCCCTGTTGCCGCTAACACGTCAAAACGCCATTGCCCATTTTCCAAAATATAGTTGGAACCACATATATCCAGGCCATCCAGGGAAGAACCTGACATGACACCTATTGCCTGTATCTTCTTCATTACATTTGCGAAATAATCCCATTTTAAGTGCATGGCCAAACAAAAGCTCATTGTTGATATTGGAAATACTCGTATAAAATGGGCATTTGCCGGGAATGAGGATGCCGGCACCGTACACTTTGCCGATTCATTGACTGACCATATCCCGTTTGATGCCTGTCAGCAGGCCATTATTAGTTCAGTAAGGGGCAAACCAAACCTGTCTTTTTTAAACCCGGAGAAAAATATTATTTTTTTTTCCCACACTACGCCCATTCCCCTGCGGCTCGACTATCAAACCCCTCACACACTCGGCCCGGACCGGTTGGCAGCGGCTGTTGGAGCATCGGGGCTCTTTCCCAACCAAACGGTACTGGTTATTGATGCCGGTACATGCATCACCTATGACCTGGTAGACAAGCAAGGTGTATTTCGAGGTGGTGCCATTTCGCCCGGCATACAATTGCGGATGCGTGCGATGCATGAATTTACCAGCAGTCTGCCGGATATAAAAAATGAGTGGAAAACCCTCTCCGATCATTTTCCCGGTCGGTCTACCAAAGATTGTATGGCCGGCGGAGTGATCCAAGCGATGATTCACGAAATCGAGGGGTATATTTGCCTGGCAAAGAAAGAATTTGGGGATTTGTCCGTTATCCTCACCGGTGGTGATGCCGGATTTTTTGAAAGCAAACTAAAAGAAACCATCTTTGTCCGCCAAAATCTGGTGATGACAGGGTTAAATAGAATACTAAAACATAATGAGGTTGATAAATAGGTATAGTCTGGTAATCATACTAAGTGTATGTGCAACGTACGTGTGGTCGCAAACAATCACTACCCCGTATTCCAACTATGGCATTGGTGAAGTACATGATCTTGCCCTGCCTCAAAATGAAGCCATGGGCGGACTGGGTATTTCCGTGCCCAGCCGATATGGAATTAACAGCATCAATCCTGCATGGCTGACCAATAATTCCCTCACGTCATTTCAGGTCGGAATTAAAGCAGACCTTCGCAACTACAAAGGAGCCCGCTCCAGTGCCGAAAACCAGACAGCCAGTATCCGTTACATGGCCATGTCATTTCCCATCGTCCATAACAAATGGACCAGTAGTGTCAGCCTGCTTCCGTATAGCTCGGTCAATTATGATGTATACAGCATCAAACAAGTCGAGGGAACCAACGACTCGGTTTACAATCAATTTAAAGGCACAGGAGGACTTTCCCAATTAAGCTGGGCGCATGGCATTACTCTGTTCAAAAGAACCAATATTGGCCTGCGGGCATCCTATGTGTTTGGTGCCATTACCCACAACACCAGAAATTTTCTTACCGGTGCGGGCATCACAACTAATTACGTTGTTGACTATGAAGAAATCAACAATTATTCTGATTTTATGTTTTCCGTCTCCCTTGGCCAACAATTCAAAATTGGCGATGCCAAATTCATAAACCTCGGGGTAGTCTATGATTTGCCGACTACCCTCCATGGATTACGACAGGAAAACCTAAGCAGGCTTACGGTTGACAACCGATTGATCACACGGCTGTCACTGATACAAGACGAAGCGGTCAGCTATCAGGCAGGACAATCCATTGGAGCCGGCCTTGCACTGGAAAATATTGGCAAATTTCAATACGGTATTGATTTCAGATATTCACAGTACGATGGTTCATCGATCACAGGTAATGCAATTCGCCCAAAAAACACACTCAATTTTGCCGTTGGTGGCCGCATTATCCCTGATTACAAAGACATCAACAGTTACATGAAACGAGTGAGTTATCGCTTTGGTGTAAACTATAAAGAGTTGCCATATGTCATAAATGAATCAAACATTAATGAATTTGGTATTAATTTTGGAGCTTCTTTTCCGGTCAGGGGATATTCCAACCTGGATAGTGTGTTTCGATTTGGATGGAGAGGGACAACAGATAACAGCCTAATCCGTGAAAACTTTGTTCAGATTGTTTTTGGAATAACCATCAACGACCGTTGGTTTATTAAAAGAAGATACGATTAAATAATTAGAAAAATGGAACACGTAAAAAAAGCTCTAATTATTCCTTTTGTTTTGTTGTGCATGAGCCTTCAAGCACAGCCAGGATGGAATTGGGGAGAACAGATTGATCTGGCAAAAGAAAAAAATGCTTTATATGTAGATATGTTAAAAGCAGGAAGGTATCTGGAAGCAATTCCTCCGCACAACTGGTTGCTGGAAAATACGCCTGACTTAAATGAGTCCCTTTATCAGAATGGGGCCAAAATCTATGAAAGCCTTGCCGAAACAGAAAAAGACGAAGTAAAACTGGCAGAATACCAGGCCAAGGCAATGGACATGTATGACCTGCGTATCAAGTATTTTGGCAATGAAGCCTATGTGCTAAACCGGAAGGTATTTCCCGCTTACAAGTATTACAAGGGAGACAAGTCACGCTATAAGGAATTGCTTGACATGTTCAACAAAGCATTTGAACTGAACGGCACCGATTTCTATACAGCAAATCTTGCCGCCTACATGGACGTGGTACGCAGGTACAAACTCACCGGGGGTGAAATTTCAGACGAAGAAGTCATAACCGTATACAGCAATATCACGGATGTATTGGATGCCCGAATGTCCGAAAATCCTGGTCAGACTGAAAAAATTGCGGCAACCATTGAGCAAATGTTTACTGGCACCATTGACCTTACCTGTGAGCGTGTCGAAAATATATTTGGCCCAAAATTCGAGCAAAGCCCGGATGTAAAATTGGCCAAGAAGATCTTTCAGTTGATGTTGACAGGAAAATGTACCGACCGACCGTTGGCATTTGATGCAGCAAAGGTGGTCAACGAAAACGAGCCTTCTTTCGGTATCGCAAAATTCCTGGGTATCCGTGCAGCACAGGACGGGGATTTGGCTACTGCATTGTCTTTTTACAACCAGGCTATCGAACTGACCGATGAAAACATCAAAAAAGCTGAAATCCACATGAACATCGCCCGACTGGAAGCTACCAAAGGCAATAAAGTGGCTGCCAGGTCAAGTGCCAAAATGTCCTATGCTCTGGATCCTTCTAACAAAGAAGCATATAGCCTGATCGGACACCTGTACATGGGAAGCTTTGATGAGTGTAAAAGAGGTGAACAAAAAACCATGGACTATGCCCTGTTCATTGCCGCACATAAGATGTTTTCTATCGCCGGCGACAGTGAAAACATGGCCAAAGCCAAGGCCTTGTTCCCATCAATCGAGGATATTTTCAGTGATGGATATAAAGAAGGCCAAACCCTTCAGGTAGGGTGCTGGATCAACGAAACCGTGACCCTTGAACGACGACCTTAACACATCCAGACATAAAAACATTACGGCCCAGGGGTATTCCTGTGGCCGTTTTTTTATTGCGGCCATGCTGCTGACAATCTTTGCCTGCGAAGGCCGCAAGGAACTGCTGCAACGTGAAATTTATGATGGCCCCATCATGGAAATGGACAGTGTCTTTACCATGATCAGTGACTCGGGCAAACTCATCCTAAAACTCTCTGCCCCAAAACAAAAAGACTTTGAAAACCGCGACCGGAGTTATCCGCTAGGTTTATATCTGCAGTATTTTAAAGATACCCGGCCTGTTTGTACCTTTCGCTCAAATTCCGCCTATTTTGATAGTGAACAAAACCTGTGGAAAGGAGAAGGCAATGTGGTCGTGAAAAATCTGGAAAATGGTGATGAACTCAATACCGAAGAACTCTTCTGGAACCCGAAAGAAGAAACGTTTTTTACTGATAAATTTGTGACAATCCAATCGGATGGGGAAATACATACCGGCGAAGGGCTGACAGCCAGTCAGGATTTCAGCTATTACCAGATATTAAAACCCTCCGGAACACTGAATGTACTCGACAACCAATGAAGAAAATTGATGCCATTTTGTTTTTCCTGGCCATAGGCTTTTTTGTCATTGGGACCCATCAGGCCATTCGATACGACATCTCCGGTTCTTATTGGATTTTTATGTTAAGCCTTTCCCTCTTATTTTTATACGGTTATAGGAAAAACCGCCAACAACCGACAGACAAAAACAATCCAAAGAAAAAGTAATCCTGATGGATGACCCAAACGAGATACTAATCATTATAGTTTGCCTGCTGTTTTCAGCATTTTTTTCAGGAATGGAGATTGCCTACATTTCTGCCGATAAACTGCGAATTGAGCTCCTCTATAAAAAAGGAGCACTCTCTGGCCGGATTTTAAACCTTTTTCTCCGCAAAAAAGGCCGCTACCTGGCGACAACCTTACTCGGCAATAACCTCGCATTAGTACTATATGGTATCTATATGGCCCGGCTAGTCGAACCGCTGCTAACCGGTTTGCTGCCAGTATGGCTTGCTGACGAAATTATCATCCTCATTTTGCAGACAATGATCGCTACATTCATTGTCCTGATCACAGCCGAGTTCCTGCCCAAAAGCCTGTTTATGCTCAATCCGGACAGCATGTTTGCGTTCTTTTCATACCCGATGGCACTGTTGTATTTTGGCATGTACCCGGTCGTGAGCCTGATCGAATACCTCTCTAAATGGATCATCGTTTTTGTCTTTGGATTCGAATATTCCGAAGACAAACCCGTATATGGACTGACCGACCTGAACAACTACATCAAAAAAAATGTCCTCCACATCGACGAGGACAAAGCCGAAATAGATGCACGGATTTTTAATAACGCCATCGAATTCAAAGAAGTAAAAGTACGTGAGTGCATGATCCCGCGCACTGAAATTGTAGCCGTGGATGTAGAAGACGAAATAGAAGAACTCCGCCAGGCATTTATTTCTACCGGCCACAGCAAAATAGTGGTTTACCGCGATTCGATCGATGACGTAATTGGCTACTGCCATTCACTCGAACTGTTTAAAAAGCCAGATTCCATAAAGAAAATCCTTGCGCCGATCATGATCGTCCCCGAAACAATGCCGGCCAACGAGTTATTGATCAAATTCATCAATGAACGAAAGAGCCTGGCCCTTGTTGTCGACGAATTTGGCGGTACTTCGGGTATCGTGAGCATGGAAGATGTAATCGAGGAAATATTTGGTGAAATTCGTGATGAACATGATGACGAATACCTGACAGAAGAAAAACTTTCCGACAACACCTTCATCCTTAGTGCCCGCCAGGAAATTGATTACCTAAACGAAAAATACGACTGGGGCCTCCCAGAGGGCGATTATGATACATTGAGTGGGCTCATCCTATCCATTAATGAAAACATCCCGGATGTAGATGAAATCATCTACAAACACCCCTTTACCTTTCAGATTATCTCCAAACAGGAACATCGAATCGACCGAATTAAACTCACAATTGACAAATCTGACGAGTCCTTGTAAATCAAAGCTTTAGATTCATTTTTAAATTCCACTCAAGTCCTTATTTTTGCCGTCTTTATCTTAATCCAGAAAAGGAATTATGGCGTTGATCAACACTTTACGAAAAAGGATGGGCAAAATTGTGGTGGCCGTGGTGGCATTCTCCATGTTTGCTTTTATTCTGACCGATCTTTTGCAATCTAACTCGATGCTTTTTAACGGTTCAAACGAAATCGGCGATATAGCCGGAACCTCTATTACCTACCAGGACTTTCAGGCCAAAATTGACCAGCTTGCTCAAAACTATGCGATGACCACAGGCCAGAACCCATCATCTGATGAACTGGAACTGCTGCGCCAACAAGCCTGGCAATCGTACATCACCGAAAACGTACTTGATCCCGAATTTAAGAAACTGGGTATCACGGTTTCAAATGATGAAATCGTCGACATGGTACAGGGACAAAACATCCACCCTCAAATCCTCCAGTATTTTTCAGATCCAAATA
>JAOUOM010000456.1 GCA_029880385.1 Cyclobacteriaceae bacterium
GGGAAATGGGCGGACAACCCCTTCGTGTATTGGATTTGTGCGGCGCACCCGGCGGCAAGTCTACCGATATCATGGCCATGCTCCGTCCGCAGGATTTGTTGGTGAGCAATGAAGTAATTCAGAGCCGGGCAGGTATCCTCCGGGAGGTTGCTACTAAATGGGGCTATCCCAACCACCTCGTCACCAACAACGATCCGGCCGATTTTCAACGCTTGCCCGGCTTTTTTGACCTCATGGTGGTCGATGCCCCCTGCTCCGGCGAGGGAATGTTCCGCAAAGACGAACAGGCCATCCGTGAATGGTCACCGGCACATGTCGAGCTGTGTGCTGCCCGGCAGCAACGGATACTTGCCGACGTTTGGGATGCACTGCGTGAGGGGGGCATTCTGCTCTATTCTACCTGTACGTTTAACCGGCGTGAAAATGAAGAAATACTGGCCCGGTTGCGGGCAAAGCACGAAGTGACACCTGTCACCATCCGCGGAATGGAGGCGTTTGGCTTTGTGCAGTCAGAAGTGGGTGGCATTCCCCTGTACCGGGCATTCCCCCATCGGATCCGGGGCGAAGGGTTTAGTTTTTTTGTCCTCCGCAAAACTGAAACAGGTGCTTCCACCTACATCCGATCTACCCTGCGGCCGGTCAGCGACCGGTTTGAGGGTATGGCACTGGATGGTGCCTGTTATGCCGAAGGCGACAACTGGGTGTTTCGTACCCATGCTGCCGAGACAGAAACACTCAAAAAATACCTGAAAATGATCCGGAGTGGCGTGGAAATAGGTACATGGAAAAAAGACAAACTGATCCCTTCCGGTGAATGGGCACTCAGCCACCATGCCCGCCTGCCGTACCCTACCTTGTCGCTCGACAGGGACCAGGCCCTGGCCTATATGCGCAAAGAGGCCTTCGAACTGCCGTCTCCCGAAAAAGGCTTTTACCTCGTGACCTATCGTCACCTGCCTCTGGGGTTTATCAACCATTTGGGCAATCGCTTCAACAACCTTTTCCCAACTAACTGGCGTATCCGTTCCCGTCAGTCTTTTGATCAGATGCCTGTAGTAAGTGACCTTTTTTAAACTCAAATTATCATGCATATCACCATCAGAACTATTTCCTTTTTGGCACTCCTGGCCCTGACAGGAGTTTCCTGCCACCACCCTGTAGCCGAACAGTCAGGGGAGGACAGTTCGAAAACAGCCACGGATCACTGGTTTGCCTCGGCTGTACTGTATGAGGTCAACCTCCGTCAGTTTACACCGGAGGGTACGTTTCAGGCCATGGAGCGGCACCTTCCACGCCTCAAAAACCTCGGCGTGGACCTCCTGTGCCTGATGCCCGTACAGCCTGCTTCGGCCCATGAGGGGAGTGCATGGGGCAATCCCTATGCCGTGGCCGATTTTACCGGCATCGACCCTGCCCTGGGTACCATGGGAGATTTTCGTTCGCTGGTAGACAAAATCCACCAGCAGGGCATGCACGTAGTGATCGACTGGACGCCGGGCACTACGGGAAAAGACCATCACTGGATCACCCGTCATCCCGATTGGTATGTCCGCACATCCGATGGCACTCCCAGGGCCGCTGACGGGCCGGATGCCGATGACCGCTGGCTGCTCAACCATGCTGCCACCGGCCTGGGCGACAGCATGAAAACCCAACTGGCCTATTGGATTTCTGCTACAGGGATTGACGGCTTTCGAATGGACGATGCCACCGCCGCACCAGCCGGGTTTTGGCAAGACCTGCGCCTTTACCTCGATGCCATACAGCCGGTTGTCCTACTGGCAGGTCGTGCCGATTCATCCACCCGGCCGTATTTCGATGCGTATGAAGAGGTAGCACTCATCGATCAGCTGGAGGCAGTGGCCGATGGGACATCCGATGCCGCCCAACTGGCCCTGTACCTGCAACGCCAGCAGGCTCATGCGGTATATTTCACTTCCCGCCACGATATCAATGCCCGACGGGGGAGCGTGTTCGACCAGTACGGCATGGCTGCCGGGCTGTTTGCCGTGCTCACCTATACCCTTGACGGCATGCCCATGCTTGCGTCTGGTCAGGAAGTCGGCCTCAAAAAAGCACTTCCCGTTTATCGTAAGGATAGCATTTCCTGGGGCGATCATCCGTTCAATGCCCTCTACGACCGGCTGGGCAAGCTCCGAAAAGACAATCCGGCCCTGCGTAGTGACAGCCTGGGGGGGCGCATGCAATGGATCACGCCCGAACCGTCCGGCCAGGTGCTGGCCTTTGTGCGCGACGTACCCGGCCACCGCATCATCGGCCTGTTCAATGTCAGCGACAAAGACGCCACTTTCCGATTGGCTGATCCCCGGGTGGCAGGTACCTATCGCCGGTTTACCTACCGCGACCGGGAAGAGCTGTCGGCCCAATCCGTCCTTACCCTGGGGCCCTGGGGCTACCAATTGTACAGTTACTGATCACATGGCAGCTATAGGGGAGCGGCCGGTACTGGACTTCCGGCACCGGGGCTACCCGTCATCCGCTGTATCTTTCCTGCCACCCGTCGGCCAAACCCAACGGAAAGGATGCCGCTGCTGCCGGGGCTGTAGATGGGGGCTGATGGCCCTTTGCCACACCTGGGGGCTGAGGTCTCACCGCACTGCACCCGTCTGTCGGCTTGACGGCAGGGGTGATGCTGGCCGCAATGACAGATTGCGCGCCAATGCCGGTACAACGCCTTTTCCTCAATCAATCTTTCCCCATGATTCGAGGATATAGTGCAGGGCAATAATGGCGAATGAAATCCATTCGGCATAAAACAGGGTGAGGGCATCAAACAGGAAATATCCGGCCATGGCGATCGCAATGCCCACTACCAGCAATACCTTGAACCAGCGTTCCTTTCGGGAGGTGTACAGCACGATGACCAGCGCATTTCCTGCAAAAAAAGCGATGGCAAATACATAGTGCACCATGGGGAATTCGCCACAGGGAAACAAAATTACGCCGGTCAGTGCCAAGCCCAGCAGG
>JAOUOM010000457.1 GCA_029880385.1 Cyclobacteriaceae bacterium
TGCTGATGTCTTGCAGGGTGCTTCTCAGGAGGAGATCGTTTTGCAGGGTCCGGGTAGTCAGGTTGTCCTGTGAGCCATTGAAATTGAAGACCCCAAACCGTACCGAGCCGGACACCCAGTTGTATTTGTTGAATTCGTGATCAGCACCCAGTGTATAGCGTCCCATCAGCATGGTGTTTTGGGTGGCGGCCGCCTGGGTGGTACGTGTTTCGGTACCCGATACCAGGTCGGTCAGTGTCTGCTCGTTCAGGTATTTTCCGTTGATGTTATAGCCGGACCGGCCGTGGCCGCCGAGCGAAAAGCCTGTCTTTCCCTTGCGATAACCCGCATTAAGGCCGAGGTTTGAGCCCCTCACGCCCGCACTCGAATTGATGCTCAGCGAACTTCCCTGCAGGTTGTTCTTTTTGGTAATGATGTTGATGATACCACCCGTTCCTTCGGCATCGTAGCGCGCCGACGGGGCAGTGATTACTTCCACGGATTTGATCTGGTCGGCCGGGATTTGTTTCAGCGCATCGGCAACACTTCCGGCCGTAATGGTAGAGGGACGGTTGTCGATGAGCACCCGGATGTTTTGGCTGCCCCGCAGGGTTACATTGCCGTCAAGGTCGACCGTGAGCAGGGGGACACGCTTGAGTACATCCGTTGCATCCCCGCCTTTGGTGGTCTCGTCTTTTTCGGCATTGTAGATCAGTCGGTCTACTTTGTCTTCAAAAAGCTCCCGCTCACCCTGGACCACTACTTCGTCCAGTTCTTTGCTTACCATCGTCATGGTAATCTCACCCAGGTCGATTTCATTGCCTTTTTCGGTGATTTCGAGGGGAAATTTGTCCACCGGTTCAAACCCGATGAAACTAACGCTTATCTGATAGGTGCCCGCAGGTATGGATTTCAGGGAAAACTTTCCTTTTTCATCGGCGATGGTACCATCCACAATTTTTTTCATCGGCATCAACACCAGTGCGATGGTTGCAAAAGGCACAGGCTCCCCGGTCTCACTGTCCAGGATTGTCCCTTGTATTTTGCCATAACCGGTGGCGGGTGCCTGTGGTGCCCTTCCGCTGCCTCCCGGGCCCCGGCCTCCCTGTGGGGGCATGTTTTGTGCATTCAAGGTGCTGGCCATTAAGATGAAGGCGGCAAAGAAAAGTAGTTGTTTCATGTAAAGGTCTTTTTTGACGGGTAAAGGCGGGATGATTTGTGTCTGGTGATCATTTCCCAAACAAATAGACGAAAGTTTCAGCAGGATGTTAAAACCGATAGACGACTGACAGGTATCTGTCGGCCAACGGGTATTTTGGGACGATAAAGGACGTGCCCTGAAAATATCCGGCACTAAAAGGCCCCCAGGCCCGATCCATCGGTGAAATCGGCCCAAAGGTAGAATTGTTTCCCCTTTTTCACTGTTCCGGTGTAGGTTTGTTATAAACTTTACGGAAAAGGCATGACGGACTATTTTTCCAGCAAAAAAATTGTTTCCCAACTGGGCGTAGTGTCCAGTATGCTGATATGGCTACTCATCCCGCTCACCTGGAATGTGAGCCTGCCGGAAGAGTTTTGGGTCAAACAGGGCATTTTTCTGCTGGTGCTTCTGGCAGCCTATTATACCAATGCACTCGTGCTGGTGCCACGTTTTCTGGTCACCAACCGCCTGGCATTGTATGCGCTGCTTGTCGTCGCGAGTGTTGCCATCGTATTGGTAGTACTTCAGGTGGCCGAGTTGTCCCTCCACCTGCCCGAACTGATGCACAAAACCTTTAATCCGTCCAAACCCTACAAACCCCACGGCACGTTCCGGTTCGATATGTTTGCCCTGCTTATCAGCTTTGTGGTATTGGGCCTCAGCACGAGCATCACCCTGATCCGAAAATGGCAAACCGAATCCGAACAACGACAGGAATTTGAAAAACAAAAGATCAGCGCAGAACTGTCATTTCTCAAAGCCCAGATCAATCCCCATTTTTTCTTCAACACCCTCAACAATATCTATGCCCTCACCACCCTCGATGTGGAAGCTGCCCGCCAGGCCATCCACAAGCTCTCAGGCATGATGCGCTACGTACTGTACGATACCCAAAAAGAGACCTGCCTCCTCAGCCACGAAATCGCCTTTGTGGAAAACTACATCGAGCTGATGAAGCTCCGTCTGACAGACAAGGTCAAGGTTGTCTTCGAAAAACCCGCCACCATCATCGACCACCTGGTGGCTCCCATGATCATGCTTCCCTTTATCGAAAATGCCTTCAAACACGGCGTGAGCGCCAAGGCCGAAAGCCAGATCGTTATTTTGATCCGCACAGAAGAAAACCGGTTGCTTCTGGATGTCAAAAACCATTCATTCCAACATACCGGCCTCAAGCTGGAGGAAACCAGCGGGATTGGCCACAACAATACGCGAAGGAGACTGGAACTGATCTATCCTGGCCAATATACCCTCGACATCCATGATTCCGGCACCCAATACCATGTCTCACTGACCCTTGTCCTCAGCTGATGGTACTCCGGTGCATAGCGGTCGACGATGAACCCCTGGCACTGGCCCTGGTGTGTTCCTTTATCGAGCAAACACCCTTCCTGCAGCTCATCGGACGCTTCGACAATGCCATTGATGCCCTCAAATCCGTTCACGACCAGGCACCCGACCTGGTTTTTCTCGATATCCAGATGAGCGACCTTACGGGCATTGAGCTGGCCCGCATACTCGATGGCGATGCATCAGGCCACAGGACCCGCATCATCTTTACCACGGCCTACAACCAGTTTGCCCTGGAGAGTTACAAAGTGGATGCCCTCGACTACCTGCTCAAACCCTTCAATTACGAAGAATTCCTGCGGGCAGCCAGCAAAGGGCGCCACTACTTCGAGCTGCTGAAAAAAGGGCCCGAACCACAAGTCCATGACCCCGGATATATTTTCCTCAAAGTAGAATACCAGCTCGTCAAAGTTGCTTTTGACGACATCCGCTACATCGAGGGACTCAAAG
>JAOUOM010000458.1 GCA_029880385.1 Cyclobacteriaceae bacterium
TGGCCTTTACATTCGCACCTTCCGAATTGTCTGCCAGTTCCTGATAAAGGATGCCTAATGTGAAATACAGGTTTGGATCGTCAGGCTCGTTTTCAATCTGGCTCATCAGGCTGGCTTGAGCTTCTTCCACTCTCTCCATTTGGATCAGTAAGGCAATCTCATTTCGGGCCAGGTCGCTATCAGAAGGATATATTTTCCTTGCCCTATTGATCATTTTCAATGCACCTTCCTTATCTTCTTCTTTTGTACCGATTATGTACACCAATAAGTTGTACATGTCTTTGTCGGCAGCCCCCATCTCAATAGCCTTTTCAAAATTGGCTTTGGCAACCGGATAATTTTCGGCACTGTTTGCAGCATATCCGGCATAAACGAATGCCACGGTATCATTTGGCATGATTTGCTGGGCTAATACAAACTCGTTGGTTGCATCATCGTATCGTTCGTCACCAAATGAGGCAGCAGCTTTTTCAAAATAATAGCTATAGTACTCCTGAATGTGCTGACCTTTTGTGACGGGAAAGCCATTTGAGCCTATTAAGAAAAGTTCTTTATCGCTATCGTTGAGTTCGTCACTTTTGGCGAATGATGCAATGGCAATCTCAAAGGGATTGTCCACCAAATCCGAGCCAGTTGTATCCAGGGCAGCATATACCAGGCCTCTCAGGTAATAGGTCTTGGGATTATCCTTTGTTTTCTCATAATCTACCGCCATATCTACGATATCACGGGCTTCAGCGAGGCTTCCATTTTTAAGCAAAACTTCTGCTTTGCCTAGTTTTGGTTTTTGTCCATAAGCTGCGGAGGCCATCAAAACACTCAGCAACAAAAATGTAAATTGTTTCATCTTTATCAATTTCAAATAATTAGCAAATTACGCATTTAGTTCGGTAGATGGTTGATTTTCATCACCCTCTTCCGGGTTGTTATCTTCGTCCATTTCAATTTTTTCAACGGCCGAAATCTGATCATCGTCGTTAAGGCGGATTAGTTTAACACCTTGTGTTGCCCTTCCCATTACCCTAAGTTCGCTAACTGCCAGTCGAATTGCAATACCGGATTTATTTATTATCATGAGCTGGTCACTGTCAGACACATCCTTGATGGCCACCAACTTTCCGGTTTTATCGGTAATGTTTAACGTTTTAACCCCTTTTCCACCTCGTTTCGTGATCCGGTAGTCTGCCAGGTCAGATCGTTTGCCATATCCGCGTTCAGCCACTACCAACAAATTGGGTGCTTCCTCAGGGTCGACACATACCATGCCAATCACCAGCTCTTTGGCACCCATCCAAATACCGCGAACGCCAGCAGCGTTGCGTCCCATCGGTCGCACATCCCCTTCTTTAAAGTGAATAGCCCGGCCAGAATCCGTGGCGATCACAACATGGCTCTCACCATTTGTAAGCTTTACATTCAGAAGTTTATCTCCCTCATTGACCCGGATGGCATTGATACCATTTTGCCTGGGCCTGCTATAGGCTTCCAGACTGGTTTTCTTAATGGTACCATTCCGTGTACACATGATCAGGAAGTTGTTATTGATATAATCGGGATCACTGAGTGTTTTGACGTTGATGACGGCCCTCACATTGTCGCTGGGCTCAATGTTTATCAGGTTTTGGATGGCACGTCCCTTTGTATTTTTCATACCCTCAGGTATTTCCCATACTTTTTTCCAAAACACTTTACCTGATGAGGTGAAAATCAGCAGGTAGTTGTGTGCGGATGCGACGAAGAGGTGCTCCGTGAAATCATCGTCTTTGGTTTTTACAGCGCGCGAACCTACACCGCCACGTCCTTGTGTGCGGTATTCCACCAGAGGTGTGCGCTTGATGTAACCCTCGTGGGAGATGGTCAAAACCATGTCCTCATCGGGAATCATGTCTTCGGCGGTAAAGTCCTCGGCTGCATGCTGGATATCGGTACGACGGGCATCACCATAGCGTTCTCTGACTTCTGCCAGCTCATCTTTGATGATCTGCATGCGTTCGTCTTCATTTGCCAGTATGCTTTTCAGTCGTTCGATCAGGAGCTTTATTTCTTCGTACTCTTTTACGATTTTATCCCGTTCCAGCCCTGTCAATCGTTGCAGGCGCATTTCCAGGATTGCCTTTGCCTGGATTTCAGACAGGCTGAATTTTTCCATCAAACCGGCCTTTGCCTCTTCCGGATCACGACTCTTGCGAATGAGTTCGATAACGGCATCCAGGTTGTCCAGGGCAATGAGGTACCCCTCAAGGATATGAGCCCTTTTTTCTGCTTCTTCCAGTTCGTACTGGGTACGCCGTATCACGACTTCATGCCGATGCTCGACATAATAATGGATAAGTTCCTTAAGATTCAGTGTTTTCGGACGACCATTTACCAGCGTCACATTATTGACACTAAAGGAGGATTGTAGCTGAGTATACTTATAAAGTGTATTGAGCACAATGTTTGGAATGGCATCTTTCTTTAGTTCATAGACTATGCGCAATCCCTGCCGGTCAGACTCATCCCGTATATCTGAGATGCCTTCTATCTTCTTTTCATTAACAAGCTGGGCGGTTTTTTCGATCATTGAGGCCTTATTGACCTGATAGGGTATTTCCGTCACAATGATCTGTTCCCTGCCTGTTTTGGTTTCTTCAAATTCTGCCTTTGCCCGCAATACGATACGTCCCCTTCCGGTTTCAAACGCCTGTCGTACACCCTGATACCCATAGATGGTGGCACCTGTCGGAAAATCCGGTGCCGTGATATATTGCATCAGTTCTTCGATCGTGATGTCACGGTTTTCAATGTAGGCAATGATACCATCCACTACTTCTGACAAATTGTGGGGAGGCATGTTGGTAGCCATACCCACGGCAATCCCTGAAGCACCGTTCAATAATAAATTGGGTAGTTTGGCAGGAAGAACGGAAGGCTCCTGGGTGGAATCGTCGTAGTTGGACTGAAAATTCACCGTGTTTTTGCCAATATCTGCCAGCAAT
>JAOUOM010000459.1 GCA_029880385.1 Cyclobacteriaceae bacterium
GACACAAGCCGGCTCCAATCCGATATCAACCCGATGGGCGCAGTAATTACACTTTGCCGCTGTGTGGGTCTCCGGGTCAATGTACAAGGCATCATATGGACATGCCTGCATACACGACTTACACCCAATGCAGCGATCATTATTGAAATCAATAATGCCATCCGGCCGTGTGTGGAGTGCTTCCGTTGGACAAATGGTGACACAGGGTGCATCCGTACAATGGTTACACCGGGTCACTGAAAAAACTCTTCGTGTATTGGGGAATATACCTTTTTCGGTTTGCTTCACCCAGGTCCTGTTTACCCCTACCGGTACATCGTGCTCCGATTTACAAGCAACTGTACAGGCATGACAACCGATGCATTTCCGGTTATCAATGACAAATCCATACTTCATATACTAATCGATTCAGTTTTGAGCCGATTAATATATGAACATTTATTAATATTTACATGTGTATATTTATGTAAATGGTGAAATACCTGCTTATTTATACTGATGATAAATAACATGGCGCAACTTTTGGTAGGTAATGCGCCCTTTCACACCGCATTTATGCTAGGTTTGTTTGGAAATTCACCTCATCCCCTACGCGGTCTTTTTTGCCCCCAAAATGCCAGTCTACCGCTTCCTGGATCGTATCAAAAAAATGATGTACCCCCAATCGGTGCAGCAGCTTGCTCTTGACCATTATATCCCGTACCGGCCCTTTTACCCCGGCAAACGCTATGTCAATCTTATGCTCACGCAAATTGACGATCATATCATCGATCATATGAATGGCACTGGAATCCATTGAGTTAATGGCCTCTGCATTGATGATAACCAGCCGGAGTTTCTTGTTTCGGGCCATTTCATCCTCTACCTGTATTCTGAAAAAATGACTGTTGGCAAAAAATAACTGCGCATCAAAGCGGTAGATAAACATTTCCGCATTGGTTTCCACTTCCGGGAAACGCTTCACATTGCGGTAAACATCCGTGCCGGGCAAACGACCCAGAACGGCCGTGTGCGGATAGGATGCCCTGTACAATACAAAACCAAGGGATAGCAGTACTCCGATGGCAATGCCTTCCTCGATCCCGGTTGCCAGCGTGGCAAAAAAAGAAACAACCAACATCACCAAATCCGTCTTGTCCGTCTTCCATAAGTGGATCACTTCCTTATAATCGATCAACCCAAATACAGCAACCATGATCACGGAGGCGAGAATGGCCTGAGGCAGATAATAAAACAAGGGGGTCAGAAACAACAACGTCAGCAGGATCAACACGGCACTAAACAGGGAAGCCAGACCCGTCCGCGCCCCGGCCTGGTCATTTACAGCTGTCCGGGAAAAACCACCGGTAGTAGGGAATGAACTAAAAAACGCCCCCCCTATATTGGCCATACCGAGAGCAATCAATTCCTGGTTGGCATCTATCGAATAGTTCTTGTGCTTGGACTGGATCGCCTTGGCCACGGCAATGGACTCCATAAAACCCACCAGCGAAATGGTCAGAGCAGCCGGCAACAAGGCACCCAGGTCGTCAATACCAAAGGAAGGGAATGAAAAAGGAGGCAGCCCGCTGGGCACTTCCATTACGATTTTTACTCCCTGCTCATGGAGGCCAAACAAATACACGACCAAGATCCCCAAAACAACGGCCACAAGCGGCCCCGGGATTTTTTTATTTAGTTTTTTTACCAGCAAAATGGTCGCAATACCACCGGCACCTATCAAAAAGGTAATGAAATGCACTTCACCCACTTTCATCAGTGCCTCATAGAGTATCGTATGGATATAATTGCTGCGGCCAATGGAAATTCCCAACAGGTGCTTCAACTGATTTAGCCCGATTATCAATGCCGCAGCCGACGTAAACCCACTGATGACCGGGTGCGACAGGAAATTGACCAAAAATCCCAGACGGCTAACCCCAAGAAAAAGTTGCATGACGCCCACCATCAGGGCCAACACAATGGCCAGGCCAATAAATTCGGGTGTCCCGATCTCAGCTACACTCCCCACACCACTTGCGATCAGCAGGGAAACCATGGCTACCGGCCCTACAGCCAATTGACGCGAAGTGCCAAATATCGCGTAGAGTATCAGGGGAATAGTGGCCGCATACAGTCCGTAGATAGGTGGCAAACCCGCCAGCATGGAATACGCCATCCCCTGCGGAATGAGCATCACACCAACCGTGAGTCCGGCTGAAATATCACCACTTAAATCCTGCTTTGAATAGGAAGCTAGCCAATCAGCAATTGGCACATATTTTTTTATATTCATGGGGTCAATTATTCGGAATTACAAAAGTCCAAAACACACAGGTGGGTCACGGTAACAATGGTTACAAACCCTTTAGTTTGGCAGGCACAAAGGTACCAAACCCTGATTCACTGCATGTCACAAACCCCGCAGATCAGCGAAAATTTCATGCATTCATCAAACAGTTTATTACAAAAAAAGACCCCTTTTTGATGAAATTCACCTTCGGTCACCTTTTTCTGTTACATCCTGATGGTTTGGTTATCTTTAAATACATATTAAGATTTTACAACCATGTACAACTATCTTTTCAGTCTGCTGGCCCTCCTGTCGGCCTTCGGAACCTTTTCACAACCTGCCAGCCCTGCACTCACACGCGACCTCACATGCGGTCAATTGGTCCGGCCAATATGATGGGGCGTATTGCCGCTATCGAAGCACGGAATACCGACTACCGTCATGTACTCGTGGCCTCGGCATCGGGAGGTGTTTTCAAATCAACAAATGCCGGAATGACATGGACGGCCATTTTTGATACCTATGGGGCAGGGTCAATCGGCGCAGTAGCCATGTTCCAGCCCAATCCCGACATTCTCTGGGTCGGCACTGGCGAAGCAGCCAATCGTAATTCCAGCGGATGGGGTGACGGCATCTACCAATCGGTAGATGGGGGCAAAACCTTTCAGCATATGGGACTGGAAAATACCCAT
>JAOUOM010000460.1 GCA_029880385.1 Cyclobacteriaceae bacterium
TTTGAACGGAGAGCCCTGGGAAAGCCTGGGCTGTGCAAACCTTGGTGATCCCCAGTTTGCAAAGAGCCCGGAAGCAGGGGGTTGCGAAAAACGTGGACTGGCCTTCTGACTTGTGGGTTTGAACGGTGGGCCCTGGGAAAGCCTGGGCTGTGCAAACCTTGGCGATCCCCAGTTTGCAAAGAGCCCGGAAGCTGGGGGTTTTGAAAACCGTGGGCTTTTGTTGAAGTTTTGTCCCGAAAAAGAGGGGATTTTGCTAGGTCCTGGACGAAAAGACTGTGAAGCAGCACGCATGGTGGGCACACCTTGTGAAAATCGGGGAGAAGGTTTACGTTTCAGCGAACTGAAACTTGGCACGGTTGAGGCCGTACGGGGCTGACTTGTTTTTCTTCGAAAGGACGGGATGCCGCTGGGAGAGCCGGCAGGTTTTTGCTGGTGTTTAAAAAACAAAAATCCTTCCCTGTCTTTTTTTACAGATTTTAACCTTGCTTCACTATCCGTGATCAACTGTCCATATGCCAGTGAGCCCACTAATAACAATAGCAGGAAGGTAAGTAGGGGCTTTATGGGGATTACCTGTACAGACAAAACATGGAGGTTTGGTTCAAAGGTTGGGAATTATCCTTACTTTCTCAATTTATCGGGCATTAATACGCCAGAAGCTGTATCAATTTTTCCTTTAAACGGGATTTAGCGAGGAAATTGTGTTCCAGGCCGGAGGCAAAAGGCACAGGTGTATCCAGGCTGCCCTCACGAATGACCGGAGCATCCAGCGATTCAAAACAATGTTCACTGATCCAGGCAGCCAGTTCAGCACCTATGCCGCCTGTCAGGCAATCCTCGTGTACGACCAATGCCCGATGTGTTTTTTTGACCGATTGCGACACGGTTTCCTTGTCCCAGGGAAGCAAGGTTTTCAAATCTATGATTTCCACTTCTGAAAAAGCCGGATCCTGGCATAGGTCAAGAGCCCAGTGTACGCCCATGCCATAGGTGATGATGCTGGCTGCATTTCCCGGTTTCACGATACCGGCCTTGCCCACTGCTGTGGTGTAATAATTATCCGGCACCAAACCACTAAGGGAACGGTACAGGTACTTATGCTCAAAAAACAAATACGGGTTTGGATCTTCGATGGCAGCTGCCAACAATCCTTTGGCATCTTCCGGTGTGGAAGGATAGACGATCTTTAATCCGGGTGTATGGAAAAACCAGGCTTCATTGGATTGGGAATGGAAAGGCCCTGCACCAACCCCCGCCCCTGTGGGCATCCGGATTACCACATCTGCGACCTGTTGCCAGCGGTAATGGGATTTTGCCAGGTTGTTTACGATCTGGTTAAACCCGCAGGTTACAAAATCGGCAAATTGCATTTCCACCATGGATTTCATACCGGAAATACTGAGGCCTAATGCCGTACCTATGATGGCCGATTCGCACAGCGGGGTATTGCGCACCCGTTCTTTTCCGAAGGCAGCAACAAATCCGTCCGTCACTTTGAAAACCCCGCCATAATCGGCAATGTCCTGTCCCATCAACACCAATTCCGGAAATTTTTCCATGCTTTGCCTCAACCCGTCAGAGATGGCATCTACAAATCGTTTTTCGCTGCTTGTGCCCTGAGCTGTTTGCACGAGCTGGCTATGGGGGAAATAGACATCTGCCAGCTCACCTTCCGGGCTATTCTCAACGGGAGGCTCCACAAATGCTTTTTTCACCGCACTGTTGATTTCTTTTTTGATCAGATCCCGAATACCCTGTAGCTGGGAGGAAGGGATTTTTTCTGAAATCAGAAACTGTTCAAAATTTTGGATGGGGTCTTTTTTTGCCCAGTGTTCCATTAAGCTGGCAGGCACATATTTGGTGCCGCTGGCTTCTTCATGCCCACGCATACGGAAAGTCCGGGCTTCAAAAATGACAGGCCGTGGGTTTTTTCTGACACTTTCCACAAGTGGTTGGAGCGTATTGAGTATTTCCAGAATATTGTTGCCATCCACACTATGGGCTTCCATGCCATAGGCAGGCCCTTTTACCACAAAGGAATCAAAGTTGAATTGTTCATGGCTGGGGGTAGAAAGTCCGTACCCATTGTTTTCGATCACAAAGATGACGGGCAGCTTCCACACGGAAGCAACATTGAGTGCTTCATGAAAATCACCTTCACTGGCACCGCCATCACCAGAAAACACGAGGGTCGCTTGTCCTTCGTTTCTCAGGTTGCTGGCCAGGGCTATACCATCCGCAATACCCAGCTGGGGGCCCAAATGTGAGATCATTCCGACAATTTTGTGTTCTTGTGTGCCAAAATGAAAGGATCGGTCTCGGCCTTTGGTATATCCGTTTGCCGTGCCTTGAAATTGCGCAAACAATCTGTCAAGAGGGATGTGGCGTGAAGTAAATACACCCAGGTTGCGGTGCATGGGCAAAATGTATTCTTCGGGACGGAGGGAGAGAGTGGCCCCTACAGAAATGGCTTCCTGGCCAATGCCGGAAAACCATTTACTGATTTTGCCCTGTCGCAACAGGATCAACATTTTTTCTTCAATAAGGCGGGGTGTTACCAGGTGTTTGTAAATGTCCAGTAATTCACGTTCCGAACGGTTATTTCGTTCAAATTTCATGTGATTCGCTCAAGTTTGGATCGCTAATGCAAAGATGATTGGCTTCCGGCCAATTCCATTGCGATATTACGTATTTTTGGCCCCTTTATGATTGGATTCGAAAAATTTACACTGCCCAACGGCCTGGAAGTGGTGATCCATAGCGACCACAGTGCACCTTTGGTATGCCTCAACGTATTGTACAAGGTGGGATCACGTAATGAGCACCCGGATAAAACCGGCTTTGCCCATTTGTTTGAACATCTGATGTTTGGCGGCTCTCAAAACATTGCTTCGTTTGACGAACCCCTACAGCAGGTGGGGGGCGAAAACAATGCCTTTACCAATGCTGATTATACCAA
>JAOUOM010000462.1 GCA_029880385.1 Cyclobacteriaceae bacterium
TTTAGCTAAAAAGTAGGAACGGAAATATCGAAAGCCACAAGTTGCAAACTTGCGGCAGCAGCGGGATGTTGAAAAGCCACCCGTTGCAAACTGGCGGCAGCAGGGCAGGGCATGTCGAAGTGGTGAAACGTGCGGGTTTTATACCTCCCTACCTCGGCATAGCTTATACAAAAATGAAGCACCAGGCATGGCATTCGCTATGCCCTTTTATCATCATTGCTTTCGTAGCAATAAGAAAAACAGTCATACGAAAGGGTAGTGAAAACTTCGCATAGGTTTTAGGCCATTTCACGACACTTGCACCAGTTAGATGTGATGACTATTTTTACAATGAATCGAAAGGCCATACGTGGTGCATTTGTCTCAGGCGAAAAATCATTTCAAACTTGAAAACACAAAATCCAAATTCGATTACATTTGGTTAAAAAAAATGAATATATGATACTTTCAATTTTATTCGTTGTTGCGGGATTTGTCTCCTTGATTTTTGGTGCAAATTGGCTTGTTGACGGAGCTTCTGCTTTAGCCAGGAAATATAATGTGTCGGACTTAGTGATAGGGTTGACAATTGTTGCATTTGGCACTTCTGCACCTGAATTAGTCGTAAATAGTATCGCCTCAGTCAAGGGGTACACTGACCTGGTTTTAGGAAATATTATTGGAAGTAACAATTTCAATTTGTATATAATTCTTGGATTATCAGGATTGATATTACCCCTAAAAGTTCAAACATCGACTGCTTGGAAAGAAATACCGATTTCTTTACTGGTATCCGTATTGTTATTGTTCCTGCTTAATGATATCCTGTTTACAGGAACCACTTATTTGAGCCGAATTGAGGGTTTAATTATGTTACTGTTGTTTTGTCTTTTCCTGTATTATGTTTTCAATCAGATGAAAAATGACCCTCAGACTGTTGCAATTGAAAATCAAAATTCAGCCTTGAAGATCTGGGGATTAATAATTATAGGATTAGGTGGTTTGCTGTTAGGCGGACAGCTTGTTGTAGTGAATAGTGTTGGGATAGCAAGCGCATTGGGTGTTAGTGAAAAAATAATTGGTTTAACTATTGTTGCGGCAGGAACTTCTTTACCCGAATTAGTAACTTCGATCGTAGCAGTTACTAAAAAGAATAGTGATATAGCGATTGGAAATGTTATTGGCTCAAATATTTTCAATATACTTTTAATATTGTCAATAAGCAGTATTATAAAACCAATTGAGTATAATCCTAAGTTTAATCTTGATATGTTGATTTTAATTGGAGGAACAGTCTTTCTATTTACATCAATGTTGACTGGACAAAGAAAAAAATTAGACCGATGGGAAGCCGGCGTCTTATTCGGATTTTACACCATTTATACAACGTATTTAGTATTGAATGAACTATAAAAACGCATCAGCTCTCCGACATGTTATGCAGGGCATGTCGAAAGCCACCCGTTGCAAACTGGCGGCAGCAGGGTTTTGGGAATCCGGACGACCTGCCCGTACTTTTTTCCTAAAATATACGGATGATTTGAGTAAACGATCCGTACTTTTTCCCTAAAATATACGGATGATTTGAGTAAACGATCCGTACTTTTTTCCCAAAATATACGGATGATTTGAGTAAACGATCCGTACTTTTTCCACAGCTACCGCAAGTCTTCCAGCGAGGGGTAGAGAAGTGGCGCGACTTGTGGTTTTGCTAAAAAGTAGGAACGGAAATATCGAAAGCCACAAGTTGCAAACTTGCGACAGCAGGGTGATCCGTACTTTTTTCCCAAAATATACGGATGATTTGAGTAAACGATCCACAGCTACCGCAAGTCTTCCAGCGAGGGGTAGAGAAGTGGCGCGACTTGTGGTTTAGCTAAAAAGTAGGAACGGAAATATCGAAAGCCACAAGTTGCAAACTTGCGGCAGCAGGGGGGTATTTAGTATTGAATGAACTATAAAAACGCATCAGCTCCCTTCGAGTCCAAAACCAAACTGATTGAACACTATGAAAAAGCATTGGGCGCGTATCACGTTGGTGGTCATTTAATGGTGATTGACACGCTAAGTGCTAAAAAATTAGTTGGTAAATATTTTAAACCGTGATATCATGGGTATAGTAAAAGAACCAAAGGGCGTTGATTTTGTCATTCAGAGCAAACCCCTGACTACAGAACAAGAGAAGAAACTCAGTGAGTATATCGCTAAGCGTAAGCTTGAAATACGCAAGACCAAAGACGCAGGAAAATACACACAACCTGCTGTATAGTCCATGTCAGCCTGTTCCCAGGCGCGGACATGAGTGAGCAGAAGAAACGTTGTATATTTTAGGAGGCAAAGGTATGCGGCCACGGCCCATAAAATGACCGTCAGATTTCATAAATGGGACATGAATTTGTTCATGCTTATCAGTATGCCTCTCTGGCAGGAGTATCAGAGAGTTTTTTAATGAGAAATCCTTATATTGTTGATGAAATAATGGAACACCATGCTTACACTTATGAAAGCTATGTTTTAGGAAATGCTAATGCTGCTAGCCGGATGTTATCACCTTCAAATGTTCTTTTTTACACAAATCAATATCCTGTGTTTTTCGATCAATTGGATTACATGAATTTCCCAGGACTGTTTGGTGGTCAATTTAAGTATCCCTTTTAGATGAATCGAATCTTTCTTTACATTTTTTGTGTCACATTAATGAAAGCAACATGTGCGCAAGAGTTGGTTGTGGAGCTATCCATTGAATGGAGACAGGTACGCTCTATGGCCGATATACCACCTGTGGTACCCGATTCCTTAATGGTTCGGCCATTTATGCATTTTGTGTACCGGAACTATACAGGAGAGGACATTTACATTATGAATGTACATGAAAGCTCAAAATATCCTTTTATGTCAAGTGTTTCAAATGTGTATAATTTAAATGATTTAGCGGATCGCGTAAGGAAAAATCCTGACCATTCAAATCGATCAT
>JAOUOM010000461.1 GCA_029880385.1 Cyclobacteriaceae bacterium
AGCCTTTTTGAGTGATGCGGGTTTCGCCGCCCGACTTGGTGAGCTCCAATGCCACCAGGGCTCCCCCATCCCTTTTTTGTACCCGTTGGTTTGAAACAAAATTTCCCAATGAATAGGCAATAAACCGCTCCGGAACCGAATCATTTTTTTCAAAATAGTCCATCCGTTGCAGCACATGCGGGTGCGAGCCAATGACGATGTCCACTCCGTTTTCAAAGAGCCATTGCCCCAGTTTTTCCTGCGATTTTGACGGTGACGACTGATACTCAAGACCCCAATGCAGGAAAACGATCAATTTATCGAGGCTATCAGACTTGCTGCGGATGATGTCCAGCTTCATCTGTGCCGTATCCATCAGGTTAACAACAGTGGGCGACGGAATAGGCAGGCCGTTCGTGCCATACGTGTAATTGAGCATACCCAATCGGATCGACCCTTTGGTGAGTATCAGTAAATTGGACGAATCGCGCTCCAGGCTGTCGCGAAAAGTGCCCGTATGCCCGATTTGGAGGGAATCCAGCCTATCGAGGGTTCGTACGATTCCCTTTTTGGCCCGGTCGCAACTATGGTTATTGGCCGTCACCAGGGCGTCGATCCCGCTGTTTTTGCAGGCCAGTGCCAGTTCATCCGGCGATGAAAACGTCGGATATCCCTTGTAGGGGGTGCCCCCCAGTGTTACTTCGAGGTTGGCAATGGCAAAATCGGCCGCCGCAATGACCGGCTTGATTTTTTCAAATACCGGTTCATAATCATACGTCCCGGTTGTCGAATCATAGGCCGCATTTATCTGGGAGCCGTGCCCCATCACATCGCCAATAAACAACAGGGAAACAGTCTCGGTGGTATCAGCCTCCTGGCATACCGCAACGAACGACATCAGGATGGACAGGCTCACGATCAGGGTCTTTTTCATACGTATCAATAGTTTATTCGTCAATATCCCAATTTCCCGAAATACCAACAGATAATGTGCAAAATAAACACGATGACCGGGAAGGCCATCCCAAAATCTACAGGAGCGGTAGCGACTGATCCAAACCTGCATCATACATGCGATGATTGATACATCAAATGCCTTAGAACTACTGTGAATAATCCACATCACCTACTTCCTCTTCCCATAAACTGAAAGCGACCCCTTAATCTCAATCAGCCTTATTTTCATATAAAATAACGGATTGTTATTTAACCACTTTATAACCAATTGACGTATTATTTCTTCCCATTCCCGACCAATCATAGTAAAACGAAAAAAATGCCAGTACATAAAAGTCTAACTTTACAGTTGAAAGCCCTCTTTATGTTGTTTCTTTTATCTTTCTTAAAAAAGAAAACTATACAGACCTTATTCTGTGCCCACTTTTTTATTGTTTATTCCAGCTATTCACAAAACTTAACTATAGGATTTGAAACAATGGGTGTGGATGACGGATTGATTTCAGATAAAATATATGACATAAAACAAGACCAGAAAGGTTTTATCTGGATTGCTACCTATAATGGCCTTGACAGATACGATGGCAACAAGCTCGTCCATTACCTTCCCATTCCGGGCGACAGTACCTCACTTCCGTCAAGCCTGCTGAAAAGAATTGTCATCGACGATAACAACACCCCCTGGATCGTGACAAATTCGGGTCAACTGACCAGCTATAACCGAAAATCTGATGGTTTCTCCACCTTCCATGCAAAAGGCGACACAAGCCATTCGATGATTGTCACAGATGCTTGTGATGGTACCGGCAACCGACTTTGGATCACAACCGTTAATCACGGCCTGTTGTACCTTAACACCCAAACCAGTAACTTCCAACGCATTCCGGTTCCCGGCTATGACAAACAGCCCTTTCACAAAGTATACAAAGACGGTGAATACCTCTTTCTGGACACCGGGGATCCCACCTCGTTCCTGCACTATCATATCCCCACACAGGAGACCAAAAAAATTATTTTATCCAAAGACCCATTTAAAAAAATTGTCCAGTTCTATTCAAAATCCTTTTTCAAAGACCCGTCTACCGAAACCATGTGGGTAGGTACGGTAGGCAGGGGATTGTACCGGTTAAAAGACGGTCAAATTGAGTGGTATAGTCGTGACAATGGAAAACTGGCGGGAAATATTGTGACATCCATCATCGAATTTGACGAAAAATACATTTGGGTGAGCACTACCGATGGAGGCACGACCATCCTCAGCAAAGCAGGGGAAGTGATTCAGTTCCTGCGCGCCGAACACGAAGACCCGTTCAGCCTTACGGTCAACAACAACGAATGTCTGTTTAAAGACCGGCAGGAAATTATCTGGGTAGGCACCTATGGAGGGGGGATCAACCGGTATGATCCGAATAAATTTATTTTCCAAAAAGTGATGACCTACCCTCACAATCCAAAGACATTGAGTAATGATTACATCCTTTCCTTTGCTGAGGACAAGGATGGTGACATCTGGATTGGTACGGATGGTGGGGGAATTAACAAACTAAAAAAACATGGGTTCTATGACCATTTTGTTTTTGATGCCAATGACCCTACATCCATTTCAGGGAATGCCATCACCAACTTGCAACCAGACAACCAAAACAATCTTTGGATAAGCACGTACGGTGGAGGTATTTCAATTTATAACAAGCACACAAAAAAATTCACACGACATACCACGGATGCTGATGTAAACCTGAAATACAATACCGCCTGGGACATCCTCAAAGACAAAGAGGGAACGATTTGGGTAGGTCTGGAGGAAGGAGTCATTGCCCGGTTTAATCCACTTCAGGGCCGGTACGAATATGTAGAAAACAGTTCGCCTAATAAAGAGATGCTATTCACACGATTCCTGTTTGAAACCCAAAATGGTGAAATGTGGTGCTCCTTTCTCGATAATGGCCTCTGGGAGATTGATAAAGAAAAAATGCAAATCCATAAACTGGATTTGGGTGGACTGAACAACTTCACC
>JAOUOM010000463.1 GCA_029880385.1 Cyclobacteriaceae bacterium
GAAGGGTGATTCTTCTGAAAACGTAACAGCTTCTCCTATTCTTTCTTTGATTTTTGCATCGATTTCCTTCAACTCTTCCTCAGTCGCATATTTCTTGGAAAGGATGGTTTTTTTCACCTGTTCGATGGGGTCACGCATTTTGTATTCTTCCAGCTCTTCTTTTGTCCGGTATTTGGCCGGGTCTGACATAGAGTGGCCTTTGTATCGATAGGTTCGAAACTCCAGAAGGGTAGGTCCATCGCCACGGCGTGCACGGTCAGCTGCTTCTGCTACTGACAGGTGAACATCTTCCACGTTCATTGCGTCGATGGCAGCCGAAGGAATGTCGTACGATTCGCCCAGCTGGTACAGTTCATGCACATTCGAGGTGCGCTGTACCGAAGTAC
The DNA here is from genome assembly GCA_029880385.1 of Cyclobacteriaceae bacterium. Lineage (GTDB taxonomy): Bacteria > Bacteroidota > Bacteroidia > Cytophagales > Cyclobacteriaceae > JAOUOM01. The sequence continues at coordinate 387 of JAOUOM010000463.1, forward strand.
CCATGGCATAGCCATTGTTTTCGATTACAAAAATCACGGGTATTTTGTAGGTCATGGCCAGGTTCAATGCTTCGTGGAAAGCACCCTGACGTGTAGCCCCATCACCCATGTAACAAATGCACAGGTTGTCGGTTCCTTTGTATTTTTCGGCAAAGCCTATGCCGGCTCCCAGGGGCACCTGCGCGCCTACAATGCCGTGGCCACCAATAAAGTTTACCTCTTTGTCAAAGATGTGCATGGAACCGCCTTTTCCCTTCGATACGCCCGTAACTTTGCCATATAGCTCGGCCATTATATATTTTGGGTCTGTGCCCAAAGCCAGCGGGTGCGCATGGTCGCGGTAGGCGGTAATGTATTTATCTCCTTTTTTCAATGCAGACACACTTCCTGCCGCGCATGCTTCCTGTCCGATGTACAAATGGCAGAACCCACGTATCTTTTGTTGTCCGTAGAGCTGGCCGGATTTTTCTTCAAACCGGCGCATGAGCAGCATGGACTCATACCAAAACATGTAGGTTTCTTTTGAAAATTCTTCTTTCTTTGCCTTTACAGGGGTTTTTTCTTTGGTCGCCATCCTGAATTCCTTTCTGATCTGTCTGTGTTATTCTTTTAGCTTTGTCACCTAATCGTACAAAGTGTTGCGAAATTAAGGCAAAATTGCCTGCCCATCAAAATAAATGGAAATCAAGACCCTTCATTTACAGTCCTTTAAAAATTACGAAAATAGCATCCTGCCCTTTCATTCACGGGTTACATGCCTCGTAGGGCTCAATGGAGCCGGGAAAACGAATGTACTGGAAGCCATCCATTACCTGGCGTTTACCAAAGGAACGGCCAGTGTAACGGATCTGGAGTCGATCCGCAGCAAGGATCCGTATTTTCGTGTGAAGGGATTGTTTGAAGAAAACAGAAAGGAACGGGAGGTCATTTGTTTTCTGGAGCGCGGCCAGAAAAAAATTATAAAAATGGATGGTCTGGCCTACGAAAAACTTTCGGATCACATCGGTCAGGTACAAGTGGTCATGTGCACGCCCTATGACTCGCAAATCATCCAGGATTCAAGCGAGGTAAGGCGTAAATGGGCCGATGGCTGTATTTCTCAGCATGATGCCCCCTATCTGGAGGCTTTGCTGAAATACCAGCGTGTGCTTAAGCAGCGCAATGCTCATTTAAAAAACTGCAACGGGCGGCTTTCTCCGCCAGCGGCCTTATTGCTCGATACGTATGACCAGGAATTGATCCGCCTGTCAAGTGAATTGTCTAACAAAAGAGTGGAATTTGTGCAATCGTTTCAGCCGTATTTTCAGGAAAACCTGGCAGCATTGGTTCCGGGGCACGAACGATGCAGCATACACCTCAAAAGCCAGGTGACGGAAGCGGGTTTTGCTGAAAAATTTAGTGAGAGCCGGGCGAAAGACCTCCTTATGCAGCGTACCCTGCTGGGGGCACACAGGGATGATTTTATGTTTGCCCTGCAGGGACAGCCGATTCGAAAATTTGGATCCCAGGGACAGCAAAAATCCTTTTTGGTGGCCTTGCGCCTAGCCCAATATGATTACCTGAAGCAAACGACCTCAATTGCGCCGGTCCTTTTGCTCGACGATGTGTTTGACAAACTGGATGATGGGCGCATTCATAACCTGGTGTCCATACTTCAGGATAACAGCAGATTTGGCCAGGTGATACTGACAGATGCGAGAAAAGAACGTACTTTGTCGTTCTTTGACAAAGAACATATCCAATTGGTAGAAATAGAAAACGGAACGATCAGGGTGCATGAATGAAGACCACACACATAGCTTTAAGGATGCTTTCAGCAAATTCCTAAAGGAAGAGAAGCTGGAACAGGTGTATCATGAAAAGCGCCTGATTTCACTGTGGGCCGACATCATGGGGCCGGCAATTTCACGGCGCACGACCCGGGTGTATATCAAGGAAAAAATATTGTATGTTACGCTAAACTCGGCACCGCTCAAGCAGGAATTAACGCATTCCAGGCAAAAAGTACTCAGCCTTATTGAAGACCGCCTGGGGGCCAAAGTGGTTGAAGACGTACGATTTCTCTAAATACCCCATTGTTTCTTTTGTTTGGGAAGGGGTTTTTCACGAAATGGGATCGTCCAATAAAGATAATACGTAAACCCGACCGTATTTTTTTTGACCAGCGTGCTGCTCTTTTTATGCCTTCCAAACCCGGGGATGTCGTAGGGTTCGAGCCAATCATCTCCCGTTACTTTTTTAGCAAACCGATAGCGGAATTGATAGCCGACCGACAAATGGTGCCATAATTTTACCTGCATGCCAGCCGTCATTTCCAGCCACCGGGCTTTTAATTGGGCGTTGTTCAGCTCAATGGGAAAAGCCGGCTGGTAGGCCCCGTTCAGGTACAGAGAATCAGCCAGATAACGGATCTGGTCAGAAAATTGTGCCTCGGCATAACGTAGCCCCAGGGACACAACGTTTCCCTCACGGCTTCCTGCCATGTAGTTTTTGTCCAGACCGACCCGCCAAAATTGTCCCTGGGAACGATAATCAAAACTTTGGCCTCGTTGTG
>JAOUOM010000464.1 GCA_029880385.1 Cyclobacteriaceae bacterium
CCCGTAGGCCCATTTTACGTACAAACAGCCCACGATCCAAAAGACAATGGAGCGGCTGGTGCTGGCCCTTTCGGATCGGGGCTACCCGTCATCCGCTGTATCTTTCCTGGCCGATCCGCCAGCCAAGCCCAACGGAAAGGATGCCGCTGCTGCCGGGGCTGGGAGGGGGGAGAAGAGCCCTTTGCCACCTGTCAATAAAAAAGTCGTTGAAAAGTTCCAGACTTTCCAACGGCAGTGCCCGATCAGTGTCCACCGCCCCGGTTGGTGGTATCACCGGCGAGGAATGGCTACCCACTGCGGCGTAGTTATTTTTTCACTTGATAGGGGTTATTCTTTGAATAAGACCCCAAACTAAACAAGGCCGTCCCAAGATGAAAAGGGCGGCCTTGTTTGTGCATGATTCACTAGCCAAACGTGTTATTTAACTAGAAGGAATTTAAAAGTTGCAGGAGTCACTAAGGTAACATTTCCATTATTTATCGGATTGAATATGACAACCTGTACATTTGCATTTCCACTTCCATCGATGCTCTGCAGATAGGCAGATAGTATGCATCCTTTCAAATCAACGTTTGCCGATACAAGAAATATATCTCCCATGGCAAATGGCTTGTCAGGCGATGGTGTCACCTTCAGGCTATTTGGGGAATACCAGGCATCTCCCGCAATTATATTCCCATTACTCCCAACAGGTATGGTGAAGCTACCATCCGAACCTACACCTACCGGAGGTGAGGATATTTCTATGCCTCCTGGGGTATTGATTATTTCCACACCTGATCCTGCCGTCAAGTTGCTCAATTGGAAGTTACCATTGGTTCCATCTCCTATGAGGATTTGTCCGTCGGTCACACCTGACGCATCCAGCCCTGTACCTCCATGCTGAACGCCCAGTTGGTTAGTTACTTTGGTAGTCAGGTCGATGGTATTGTCTGCTATATCTTCATTTAGAATAGTAGCATTTTGTATTTTGGATGTAGTGATGGCATTATCTGCAATGTCGTCTGTATAAAATGAATAGGGTACGGACTGAAATTTTTCAATACTTACTACCCGATAGGCTGCCCCAGCTACAGCTATTTCAACTTTTAAAAACTGGTCTGCCTCTATCCAGGGGATATCAAGCAGAGCTCCGTAGGTACTTTCGGCAGTGATGGTTCCCTGACCAATGACCAATGAAAACAATCCGTCCTGGTCGGTGACTGTTGTGTGAATTTCCTGGTACTGGACAGGTCCGTCGCTTCCTTTCAGAATGCTGAATCGAACTTCCAGTGATTTTTCAAACAATGGTTTACCTTCTATATCAATGCCTACAATTTCCTTACCCTCAGCATCCAGGGCTACTGCCTGATAATTGATCCCATTCAGGTCACCAATTTGCTGTGCACTTGACCATGTAGCAATAAATATGATTACTAATAATATGTTTATTTTCAGTTTCATCTTTTTAAATGGTTTTGTATGTTATTGGATGGTAAATGCCAGTCCTAAAGTCATGGCATATGCGATATTATAGGATTTTTGGTCTGTAGTAGCGGTTTCGAGGTTCTTAAGGCCTACCATATAATCGAATTCGCCAAATAGGGACACAAATTCATTTACATTGAATATCACCCCGGGTGCAGTATGCAGCCCCAGATCCATTTTCTTGATGTCACCCGATTTTTTAATATCAAAATCCTCATTATCCAATCGTTGGTTGGCTGTGAGCAGGTAGCCCAAATAAGGTGATAGTGTCATGTATATACCAAGTTTGTCCGTAGGAGAAATCTTATAGCCCGCCCCGGCCTTTAGCTCGATGTATTGAAAATCCCATTGGTAGTTGGTCTGATCTATGATGGTAGATGCACCTGACCTTCTCATGCCCAAACTTCCACGTGCGATCAATCCACTTTCTTTGTCGAGTCGATATCCCAGGCTATAGGCACCCGAAATGGTTGTATTATAGTCGGCTGTTCCAAAAAGATTTATGTTTTTCGGACTTTGTGTGTCGTTGAAGCTAAAAGTCGAAAAAACCTGCGAGGCATCTATCGTAAGGCTGGATTGCGCCATTAGATTCTGAGTTGACAATCCAACTAGCAAAGCCAGTAATAAAATGATTTTTTTATCTATAGTTTTCATGGTTATGATTAATTGGCAATTATAATTTTAGAAGTAAAACTCTTGGTGTTTCCATTTGATATTTTCAGGAAATAAATACCATTGACCCAGAGGTTACAGGGTACCTGAAGTGTTTGATCCTGGTCAAATTTCCGGCTGACTATTATGTTTCCCTGGATGTCTGTGATAGTCAACATTCCGTCAGGGATAACTGAAGTTGATTTCAGGTATAGCATGCTGGTTGCCGGATTGGGATAGACAAGAATGTCCATTTCAAGACTGGATTCAATGTTTTGTATTTTGAAGTAGGCAGGTTGTTGAAATCCTGGTCTGACGGTTCTTTTTCCTTCATCGGAAACTCGTGTAGCATAGGGTTGCCCAATGGTTTGGCGAAAGATAAAACCATCTACATAGCTCGATGAACCACTTGCGTTAATACTTTGCCTAGCAATGGATTGCGCCTGAGTATAATCGACTTTCAGGCACAATACTACGAAAAAGACAAGAGCATTGCGAAAAATTGATTTTCTATTCATGCTTTCAAATTTTAAAAACAAAAATATGGTGTTAATAATATAATCTAATGATATTGGTGATTATATAATATAAAATTTAATTATTTAAATAATCAATTAAGATACATAACTGGATATGATTGGTTGAGGCTGGTTTGGTCAAAAGGAGGAGTCATTGGAGTTGTTTTAGAGGCATTTTGGCCCTTTACGATCCCTTAAGTCACGAAGATTTGGTCAATATAAAAGCCTTTGGAAAGTTTGGAACTTTCCAAAGGCTGCGGCCGATCCGTGCCCCTTTCAGGAGACACGGATCCAACTCATC
>JAOUOM010000465.1 GCA_029880385.1 Cyclobacteriaceae bacterium
TTTCAAACTCAAGATAGATACTCATGCTATATACAAAGAAGATCTTGAAAATTTCTGTGATCAGTATGAAGAACTCGTAGCACAGGCGAAGGTAATCACCCGAGTAAGTGACCGACTCCAGAAAAAACTAGACACAGCAAACGTACAAATCCGGGAACAAAACGAAGAAATCAAGGATAAAAATCAACAACTGGAAGTTACCATCCAGCAACTTGCCGTAGCCCGTGTAGGTCGAAAAGCCTCTACAATCATGTTGACAGTGGCACTCGTCTTGTTTGTTACGGAACAATGGCTGCTCCAGCCACTCATTGAATCTTACGTCTCCATACCCTACCTTGACCTGGCCATTTTGGCCGCACTGTTTTTTATCGTAAAATTCCTGGAATCCGCACTGGAGGAATATTTTATGACCCAGGAGAAGAAAAAAATCATAAAAAAAGAAAACCTTTCTTCCCAATTACCTAGTTCCCTGGCCAACGCCAGGTAATTTTCATTGCCCTACCGATCGTTCCTCGCCCGGCTCATTGCAAAACACCTGATTATTGTGTAACATGCACGCCATTCTGAAATAATCATATATTATGGAGTTTTCTACTGTTGACATTGTTGTTTTTGTAAGTTACTGCCTGCTCATTGTGGGCATTGGACTGTATGTATCACGTGATCAAAAGGGCCACGAAAAAAATGCCGAAGACTATTTTTTAGCTAGTAAATCATTGCCCTGGTGGGCCATTGGTGCATCGTTGATTGCTGCAAATATTTCTGCCGAACAGTTTATCGGCATGTCGGGCAGCGGCTTTGCCGTTGGATTGGCCATCGCTTCCTATGAGTGGATGGCAGCCCTCACCCTGCTGATCGTAGGAAAATACTTCTTGCCGGTATTTATCGAAAAAGGCATTTATACCATCCCTGAATTTGTGGAAAAAAGGTTTAGCAAAAACCTCAAAACCATCCTGGCGGTCTTCTGGATAGCCCTTTTCATTTTTGTAAATTTAAGTACCGTCCTCTTCTTAGGGGCAAAAGCACTCGACACCATCATGGGCTCGGGAGATGGCAGCCTGATGCTGTACGCCATTGTGGGATTGGCCTTTATTGCCGCAGCCTATTCCCTCTACGGTGGCCTGTCCGCTGTGGCCTGGACAGATGTAGTCCAGGTAATATTGCTCGTAATAGGTGGACTCATCACCACCGTTGCTGCCCTTAACCGTGTGACCCCGGATGGTGGCATACTAAACGGCCTAAGCCATATTTACGCATCAGCCGAATCCAAATTTCACATGATCCTCACCCGGGACAATCCGGAATTTGCCAACCTCCCGGGAATAGCCGTCCTCATAGGCGGAATGTGGGTGGCTAACCTGTATTACTGGGGCTTTAATCAATACATTATCCAGCGTACCCTGGCCGCAAAATCGCTGAAAGAAGCTCAACGGGGAATTGCCTTTGCTGCTTTCCTGAAGATGATCATTCCCCTGATCGTGGTAATCCCGGGTATCATTGCTTTTGTGATGTATACACAACCAAACGGGACCGCTGTAATTGAAGGCGTAAATGCTGCGTTTACTAAAGCAGATGGTTCAATCAATTTCGATAAGGCTTATCCATGGCTAATCAGTGTGTTTGTAACGCCGGGCTTTAAAGGACTGGTAGTCGCCGCACTGGCTGCGGCCATCGTGTCTTCCCTGGCATCCATGCTCAACTCCACTGCCACGATTTTCACCATGGACATTTACAAGCCCTACATCAATACGCAGGCTTCGGAAAAAGAGACCGTAAACGTAGGCAGGATTGCGGCAGCGAGTTCGCTCATCATTGCCTGTTTTACCGCTCCCTTACTAGGCAATATCCCCCAGGCATTCCAACATATCCAGGAATACACCGGACTGGTAAGCCCCGGTATTCTGGCTGTCTTTATCATGGGGTTATTCTGGAAAAAAGCTACCAACAAAGGCGCGATCATTGGAGTCATCAGCTCCATTATTGTAGCATTTCTGCTTAAAACTCCGGCTCTTGGCTTGCCATTTATGGATCAAATGTTCTACACACTCATTCTTTCCATGGTAGTCATTGCTGGTGTCAGCTTGTCGTCATCACCGGATGCCGATGATCCAAAAGGAATCAAACTGACCAACAAAACATTTGAAACCGACAGTGTTTTTAACATCAGTGCCTATATTATTTTGATACTACTTGCGTTTTTGTATGCCTTCTTCTGGTAGACATTTAACAGCGACACAACATAATTTGGCAAAAGGGGTAACGGGTTGGAAATTCAACCTGTTCCTTTTTTCAAAACTGCCCATGGGTTGGATTGCCGGTTTGCGTGTAAAAGAACTTTCAGGCGAACATTGTGTCACTTCGGTGCCCTTTAAGTGGCTTACAAAAAACCCTTTTCGATCCATGTACTTTGCTGTACAGGCCATGGCTGCCGAACTTTCCACCGCATCGGCCTGCCTGCTGGCTGTAGACGGACATCAGCCGTCCATTGCGTTTATCATTGTCGACATGAAAGCCCGCTTTTTTAAAAAAGCCACTTCACGGGTTTATTTTACCTGTACAAATGCAGGCAATGCCTTTGAGGCTGTAGAAAAATGCGTGCACGGGGCAACTGCGGAAACCGCCACCTTTACAACAACCGGAAAAATGAAAGACGGCACCATTGTTTCTGAATTTGAATTCACCTGGTCGTTTAAGCAACGATCCTCACAAATCCGTCAGTAATTTGTTGGAGGAAGAAGCCCGTACCTCATCCTCCATCTGCGACAACAAAGATTCAATCTTTTCAAACACACTGTCCTCGTTACTTTTCAGCTCATTAAACCCCTTGTAATCCAGCTTTCGCAGTACGGTAAAAATATCCAGCCGATGAATGTCTATGGCTGGCTGAAACATTTCAGCATCCTCTGTTGATATCTTGTTTACCAGCCCTACC
>JAOUOM010000466.1 GCA_029880385.1 Cyclobacteriaceae bacterium
CCAGAGTTTGTCTGCTGCTTCGCCCTGTTGAAAGCGGAGGGCGATGGCCACTTCACGCCTGACAGACGGGGAGGGATCGTTTTGGAGAGGGGCAAGGAAATCAAGCAGTCCTTCCTGGTGTTTTTGTCGGGCTATTTTTATGCCGGTAATGCGCAGGTTTTCATCCGCATCGCCGGTAGCAAGGGTAATTGCCTCATTTACATTCCCCTCAATTTCGGCGAGCAGCCAGATGGCACGTGCCCGGTAGACGGGATTCGGGTCATCCCAAAGATTCATCAAGGCCATTTTAGCCTCTTCCCCTTTTTGATTCAGCTGGTTCCATGCCAATAGCGCACGGAAAGGTTCGGATTTTTCAATGCCTCAATGGCCCCCTCGATGGTAGAAAAATCAAACGTAGGTCGGGTGTAGGCCACATCTTTGGGGGCAATCCGGAAGATCCGTCCCCGCTCCTGATCGCCCAACAGGTGCCCACCCACGCCCGGGTCGTACCAATCGGCCACTATCAGGGAGCCATCCGGTGCCACACATACATCCGAGGGGCGAAACCAAGGATCGTCCACTGCTTTTGCCAGATTAAGGATTTCTGCCGAATAGCCTGCGCCTTGTCTGGTCACCGGATAGGCCCTGACCACATTCGGGCCAGCATCGGTATGGATCATTTGATTTTGAAATGCTGGCGGCAATAATGTGCCTTCATAAAAAACAATGCCCGTAGGTGATCCTGCGCCTGTTTGTAGCACATTGGGAATACTGCCCGGGTCGTTAAGATGCCAGTGACGGAGGGGAATCTCCTCGGCCATCCCGGTACGTTTGGCATTCCAGCCGGCTCCTGTTTTTTCATCCGTATAGCCATAATTACCATATTCCATTAAAAAATTGATCCGCGTACCCCGGTTGCCATCGTCATCATTGTCCGATTGCCAGAGATTTCCATACGAGTCGACAGCCACCTCATACGGATTTCGAAAATTCCATCCGAGGGTTTCGAGGTTGGATCCATCCATGTCGCAACGAAAGGCCATACCCTGTCGGTAGGGGTTTCCTGATTTATCTACTGTATTGCCGGCCATGTCGATTACCGGCACACTGTCTTTGTCCAGCAGCCGACCAAATTCATTGCCTGCATTAAAATAGAGCTTTCCATCCGGGCCGAAGGTAAACGCATGGATCCCGTGATCATGCTCTTCACCGTCCATGCCGGTAAACAGGACTTCCTTTTTATCGGCCACATCATCCCCGTTTTCATCTGTAAAAACAAACACATTCGGGCTTTTTGACACGATCACTTTATTGCCCAGTACGGCTATACCAAGTGCCGCATTGATATCGGTCCCCTGATAAAATGTTTTTTCGATATCCGCTATTCCGTCACCATCCGAGTCCTCCAAAATCACGATCCGGTCACCCTTTGGGTTGTATCCCTTGTCAGGGTTGAGCGGATTCCGGTAATTATAGCCTTCGCACACCCACACACGACCAAGGTGATCCACATCAATGTTGGTCGGGTTGACGACCATTGGTTCTGAAGCGAAAAGTGACATGGTAAGGCCTTCGGGCACATCCATGGCAGAAAGGCTGTATCCGGCTTCCCGTTTTTGCTCATCGGAGAGTCGGGATCGGTCAATGCTGGTTTCTGTGGTGCAGGAAACTGAAAAAATCAAAAAAGTGGCAATGAAGAAATATGAAATATCGCGCATGGTTATTGGAATTGAAGTGTTAAAATAAAGCGTAACACAGGCATTGGATAAAAAAATGCCGGTTTTTATTTGACTGGCAAGCCGACAGACGGTAATTCGATGCATTACCCGACAAATGGCACGGAAATTCTTGTGATTTCTGCGAAATTTGGGACTCCTCTATGAAAAACAAACGTTGGCCATTACTGCGTAGCAACTATGACATAAACGGCACCGGGCGGGCCGCCATGTTTTGCCTGTCTTTCTTTATGTGGGGATTAGCTTTCCGGTCACAGGCTCAGCAGTATTCCTTCCGTGTGGTCATCCCCTCCTCTTCGGTGATCATAGCAGGCAGTACCACAATCAATGAATTTGAATGTGAACTGATCGCCTACAGTGCCAACAATCCGGTAATGGTGAAAAGTATATTTCAAAAAGACCAAATTCTATTCAAGGGACTGGAATTGGCCTATCCCGTGGACGGATTTGACTGTGGTGTGCCCCTGATGAACCACGATTTTCAACATTTTCTTACTAGTACCGATCACCCGTACATCTTACTGGAGTTGAAGAAAATCATCATCAACCGTGAGCATTCGCAAATGGAAAAAGTAAGTGTCGAATCCGAAGTAACCATAAGCTTGTCAGGCCGCAAAAGAGACCATGTCATCCGAAACGGGTTTGTCATCAACCAATCAGATACACAAATGGTGCTTACCGGATATGACAACATCCGTTTTTCGGATTTTCAACTGACCCCACCCTCCCGTTTTTTTGGCACCGTGACCGTCTCGGACGATCTCACCATACGATTTGAGATAGAAATGCGCGTGCAGAAAATCCCATAAAAAAAGGCAGTCGACTGACTGCCCCTTTTCCCGGTAATACTTTTACGTTAGAAGCTAATAGCGGCCTCGATGACCATGCCGTGGAATTCTGCTCCTTCAAATTTGGATCCTGTAAACCCGGCCCCGTCATAGGTTGAGGTGACGTACTCGATTTTGGTTACCATGTTTTTGGTCATAAACCATCCGCCACCTACATTCAGCCGACTGATGTCGATGGTACTGGCTGCATCGGTCTTTTTGCCGCTGACCGTATTGTAGCGGCCGCCCAAAAAGAGTTGCTCACTGGCTCCCAAACGATAGATGGCTTCCCCTCCGATTTGGGTATAACCACCACCGGTTGTGGCATCGCCATTGTTGGCAATTTCAAATACACCAAACACTTCAAGGCCCTGAAATTTCACAAAA
>JAOUOM010000467.1 GCA_029880385.1 Cyclobacteriaceae bacterium
GGCGATTAGCTCTTTCTGCGCATCCCACCAGTTGTTTTGAGGGTTTTTTGGTTTGAATATCAGGAAAAGTAAGCTCATCAAGCCAAGTATAGCAGACAAAGCCAAAGGTGCATAGCTACTGACAATAATGGCTACATGAATTTTAAGCCAATAGGAATTTAGCACTGGCATGAGATTGGTAATCTCCGGATTGAGCCAGTCCAGGAAACTGACAAAAAGCAATGTGCCAGAGAAAAGCAGGGCCAATGGCACGGTAAAACGGGATTTGCGTGAGAAAATCAGGCCGAATAAAAGTATGCCCCATGCCACAAATACCAACATCTCGAATCCGTCACTCCATGGTGGATGCTCTGCAATGTACCATCGCAAGCCAAGATGGCCGGTAAAAGCAATCCAGCCAATTAAAGCAAGGCCATTTCCGATTTTCCAGGTAATCGTAAGAGGTGTATTTACGTGAAAAAGCAGGATAATCGCCACGGCCAGCAGAATGATGCCCAGGAACCAGAAAAATCCAAAAAGCCGATTTCCCAGGTTTATTCTCGTATAGAATATTTCAGCTTCGATTCTTTTTTGAGCAGGATATACTGCTATGCCTGCCTTTTTTTGATACAAATTAATGTATCCATAGACCTGTTCCGCATCATCCCATGCTCCCGTAGCGATTCCTTTTCGCAAACCTTCAAGGTACATTCCGGTGATATTTTTTACGAAATTGGCATCTTCCGGATCAAAGCCCTGGCCATATTGGGTGGCAGTAAACCACGTATTGGTTGTGTCAAACCGATTTGGAAAAATGCGTAGGAAATCCCCTATAATAAGTCCGTAGAATATGTTGAAACGTTCGTCTACCTTCAGGATTTCATTGTGCCATTCAGATCGCTGCGATGGTGTAAGCCTGTTGGCCTCTTCCACGAAGCTAAGGATTTTATATTCGCCTGCTTGAGTGGTTAAATCCTGAAAGCTCAGGTAGTTGGAAGGTGGCATATCCAGCAAGTCAAACATATCACCCGCTTTTAACTGGTCTATTTTGATGATAGGCAATTTTGACCATTGCTCTGGCTCCAATTGAACCGCCAGCAAGAACTGCTCTGCAGAGAGTTTGACGTTTTCCGTATTCAGCTGGACTTCAATTTGACTTTTCCCGTGAATCTTCCGTGTGATTTCATTGGCCAAGGTATTGATAGGTTTCATCCGACCATCAAGGTCTTGAACAATCAACCTACCATAGTCACTTGCCCAATCTTGTGGGACCAGCCAAGCATGTGCATTGGTTTGTTGAGCATAGGTGAAAAGGGGGAACAACGCCAATGCCACAATAGCAGGAGCCTTGTCTAGCTTGCCAAGTTTCCGAAGGATTTGTTGAAACCGGCTGGCGGGGGCAAACAACGTCCACATCATCCCGAAAGCCAACAAGAGATAGCCGAAATAGGTAATGAACGTGCCCGGCCTGTCTTGATTGATGGCCAGCACCGTGCCTTTTTCATCTGAGTCATACGAACTCTGATAAAATCGATATCCTCCATAATCAAGCACATTGTTCATGAAAATGCGAAATGGATATTCTTTTCCCTGATCGTTTACGATTACCTCACTGGCGTATGAGGAGGGGCTGGTAGATCCCGGGTATCGTTCCAGTTGAAAGTCTTTTAGATGAAGGGCGAAAGGCAAGTGTTCAGCTTTGGGTCCATACGTAAACCGGTAGTTTTGTCCCTCATGCTCAAATGCTATCCATGATGGGTCTCTGTTGACTTTAAGGAAATAGCCGGTTTTTATTTTTTCTCCTGTATGGGAATGTACGGATATTTGTATGCCATCCAACAGGTCTTTGGCTAATTTTTCATTTGGTTCAGACTCCAAAATGGGCTTTACATTTTTATAGATGTTTCGAACAACCAACGAACCGGAACCCCATTGGTAGAGTGATCTCAATTTCAGGGGAGCAACTATACCCGAATCCAGGGAGCTGATTTGCTGATTCGTCATTTGCATGATTTGCATGGAATGTGATGAGCGGATCATCCATAACGAATCGGACTGAAAAACCTGAATAGCTCCATCCGTTTGCAGGCTGGTACTAATGATGGTTTTACCTGCTTCAATCACTTCTCCTGCATTCAACTTGTAGTCTTTGCGGACGCCATTATCCAGTACGGTGATTTCAAAAATGGTTTGCTCGCCAGGCCCGTAGCCTTGTCTTGCACCTTTTATGTACGCCTCAACATGAAGGCTAAACTCTTTATTGTCAATAGATAAGAGGAATGAATCCGGCTTAAAAACTGTCGGTATGAATGCTTGCTTTACCAGGGCTGTCTGATCTTGTTCATTAGCCAGCTGCAGATAGTTTTCTGCAGTAAAGTAGGTGGACTGAGTCTGCCGCTCTCGTATGTGAATGACGCCTTCATTGCTAAAATACCGAGTAATCCCCGCACCAATGATGATCACGACAAAGGCAATGTGAAACAACCCAAGGGCAAGTTTTTGCTTTGAGAACAGTTTGTATTTGCCGATGTGAAAAATAAAGTTGATGGCCATCCAGAGTAAAATCCCCTCAAACCACAAGGATTCATAAACGAGGTTTCGTGCCACCAATGTGCCATAATCGTTCTCTATGAATGTGGCAACAGCCATAGCTGAGATTGCAGCAATAAATAAGAAAAAACTAACTTTTGTAGACACCAGCCACTTCATACCCTTCCGAACTATTCTATACTATTGCAAAACTCCGATAAATTTCGCTTTACTAGTAGGTCTGAAAACAACCATCAGATATGCCCAGTTTTGCATACCATCCAGCTTGAATGAATGGAGATCGTTGAATGCGCTTGACGCAAACAGCTGACTGTAGCCGGCCTGAATGGATACGGCATCATTGACAATCAATCCAGCGTTCAGGTCCAGCTCTGTGCCGATAGTTTGATCTGTCATCAA
>JAOUOM010000468.1 GCA_029880385.1 Cyclobacteriaceae bacterium
TCCTATGACATCCGGTATGGATGGGGGGCGAGGATGGGGGGCGACGGAGGCTATGACCTGGGGGTTTTGGATGGTACCTGGCAAAGTATGATTCGGTTGCTGCCGGCTGCCGTGAATGTAAGCTTGTTTCGGCCCTATTTGTGGGAAGTAAGAAACCCCCTGATGCTATTGGCGGCTTTGGAAAGTACCGTAGTGATTTTCCTTACCTTTTGGGCATTTTTTTATAAAAAACGGTTTTTTTCATTGTTCAGGGATCCGTTTCTGGTGTTTTGCCTGGCATTTGCTTTGATATTTGCCTTTGCTGTGGGCGTTAGTACGTATAATTTTGGGACGCTGATGCGATATAAAATACCCATGTACCCTTTTTATTTAATTTTATTATTACCGATAAGGGAAAATAAGCTAGTCGGGAAGTAATACCTGCCGTAGGTTTGTGTCAGTATAAAGCGATGTGTCGTGATAGAATAGGAAGATCGTTGAAAAAAGCGGCAGGTAGGAACTGACAGACATTTTGAGCCTTTTGCATAGCAGGGTTCGCTTGTTCGTGATGAAATCTCGTTTAGGGGGTCATATATTAGCGAAGGATCCTTAAAAGGCAGTTAGGTTGCCGGCAATTTGAATGAAAGTAAATATTCAAGGTGAATTAGAATGGTGAAGTTCCCCAAAATTTCGATAGTGACACCCACTTTTAATCAGGGGGACTTTATTGAAGAGACCATATGCTCTGTACTTGATCAGAACTATCCAAACCTTGACTATGTCATAATCGATGGTGGAAGTACGGATCAAACCGTGGAGACCATCCGGAAATATGAAAAGCACCTTACCTACTGGGTAAGTGAACCTGATAAGGGGCAGAGCGATGCCATAAATAAAGGATTTGAAAAATGTACGGGGGATATTTTCAACTGGTTGAATAGTGATGACTTGTTAATGCCTGGAGCATTGAATGAAGTGGCTACCTGGTTCAACGATCCCTCCCTTCATATTCTGTCCGGAAGTGAATATCATTTTGACCATGCAGGGGAAGTATTCCGTCACGGATCACTTTTGTATCCGTCAGTTGAAGAAAGCATGTTTTATGGGGTGATATACCAGCCCTCTACTTTTTGGAGAGTGGATGCCTTACGGCCCTTGCTCCCTCTAAATGCAAACCTTCATTTTCTGATGGATTCAGAGATTTGGGTTCGGTATTTAGTTCATAATGGACAGGGAGGAATAAAAAAAACAGGAACCCCATTGGCAAAGTTTCGGATTCATGGTGAATCCAAAACAACGAGTCAGCAGGAAGGGTTTTTGCAGGAACGATGGGATATACGAGGGGAATTATTCAGGTCAATGCGGCGTAAACCTCCTGCATGGATTGAATATATGGAAGCAGCGGGTGGAAAAACAAAAATCAGGTCTTTTGAAAGTTCGGGTAAATTTGATGAAAGAAAAATGCTTTTGTTATATGCAGAAGAACTCGTCTACACCATGTATCTCAAATTTTCATATGACCATGCCCGGGAAATTTTAATGACTACACTTTTTGAATACAGACTGGTTTCAAAGCGGTTGGTAATCTATTTTATGAAAATTTGCCTCATGCCTCGCTTTTTGCTCACTTTATTCCGAAAAAGCCATGCCTAAACTTTCGGTTTTGTTGTCGGCATATAATGCGGAAAAATATGTTGCACAGGCGATAGACAGTATCCTGGGGCAAACGTTTTCTGATTTTGAATTGATACTGGCGGATGATGGGTCAATTGACCGGACAAAACAGATTCTTGATCAGTATCAATCAAATGAACGGGTCGTTATTTCACATAACGACATAAATCAGGGAAAAACAAAAACGATTAACCGTCTTTTTCAACTGGCAAAGGGAACGTATGTGACTATCCATGATGCGGATGACTGGTCGGATCCGTTTCGTTTTCAGCGACAGATAGATTTTTTGGATGCAAACCCTGAGTATGGAGTTTGCGGGACAGGATTCATCTCGGTTTCTTCGAGTGATAAGATGATCGAAAAGCGGTTAATGAGCTGTTCAAATGAGGAAATTGTGGAGGGGATGTCACAAACGAGTCAAATGCATGGTCCTACGGCAGTATTCAGACGAAATATTGCCCGGACATTTGATTCAATTTACCGGGAGTATTTTGAAGATAATTTTGAGGATATCGATTTTCTCTATCGTCTTCTTTCGGTGGCAAAAGGTCATAATCTGCCCGAATACCTGTATTACTATCGGATATTGCCGCACTCACTTTGTCGAAAACATGTATCCATTAAAAACAGGAACCTGTATCGTGTTGTGTTACATTTAACTAATCAGAGAAAGGGAGGTGAAAAGGATGATCTGGAGAAAGGAAGGGTTGAGCTGGTGGAGGATTATTTTTACGAAATTACAGAGACGTATAGGAAAGACAGGTCATTGATCAATCGTGAAGCGGCAGCCTATTACATGTACTGGAAATTTTATAAAAAAGCTATTCAGGAGTCTGTAAAAGCAATCCTAAAAGAGCCGTTGAATTTCAGGAATTTTAGGACCCTCCAATATTGTTTAAGAAAATCAATACTAAGATTTTGAAGAGGATTTTACGTAAAGTATTGCATCGTGTTTTTGACTTTCTGCTTTCCATTCATCAGCAGGAGAGGGACAAGGCATACTATCAGAAGTTTGATATACATCCGACCGTACGATTTTGGAACCTCTCCCTGGAAGGAAATTTATCAATAGGGGCACATACCTATCTGAACGACAATTGCAGGATAGATTCGGGGCCAGCTAGCAGGGTAATTATCGGCAGGCATTGCGCTATTGGCAGATGGGTACATATTACCTCAAAAACGCATGACTTATCGTGTCCGACGACATCAGAGAGCCAGACTGAAATTTTACATGATGAGCAAGATACAGTTTTAGGCGATTATGTATGGGT
>JAOUOM010000469.1 GCA_029880385.1 Cyclobacteriaceae bacterium
ATTTTTTCGGTCTGGCCTATCGCTTTTCTGGCTATGCTCACCGATGTAAAACGGTTGACCATATTGAGTGATAATTCCAATAGATCAACACTATACCGGTGTTTGTATATCCATTCAAATTTTTGAATTCCTTCCCTAATTTTTAATTCCTCAAAAAACTCAATTATTTCCTCTTTATGGTCAATCGACTCTTTTGATAAATACTCCCTCACCCACTCTTTTCTCTTTCTATCCTCTGCTGTGGACACGGATTGCTGATGAGATAGGATGGAGTATTCTATCAGTTCCTGTAGCCCTTCAATTTCTTCATAAGATACTTGAGAGGACAACCTTACCATTCCTCTTAATTCGTCATATTGAAGGTTATCTACAAGTTCCAAATTTGCTTTTATTGCACTTAATGGAGAATTTAATTCGTGGGCAATACCGGCACTTAGCCGACCCAACAAGGCCATTTTTTCGGACTGAATCAAACGATTTTGGGTTTGTGCGATTTGTTCGTTTTTATTTAGCAATTCCTTGTTCCGCTCGATAAGTGCCTTTTGGGAAGTGTTTTTCTGGTTGATTAACCGCTTGAATGCGATAACAAAACCGACCATGTATAAGGATACTACAATGGCCAGAAACACCCATACTTTTTGTTTACGGTTGTTTTTTTCCTGGTTTTCAAGTTGCCGCTCGAGAAGATCCATTTTCACTTCGTCCAATGCCTTTTGCCCCAATAGTTCGGTTTTTTCAACTGCGATTATCCGTTCTGCACTTCGCAGGCTATCTACCAGTTTTGATTTCAGAAGTAAAAAATCAATTGATTTCTGAAAATCTTTCTGCTCAAAATAATAAGTAAAAGAAGCTTCATAGATCAGGCCCAGCTCTTGCACCTGTCCCGTTGATCTGGCTAGTATGCGTGCTGAATCAAGATACATTTTTGCAGGAACAGTTTTACCCAAATCCCCATATACATTTGCTATACCAAGATATACATTGGGCTTATTAAGTGTTCTTCCCGACTTTCGGTATTCGTCGAGTGTGTTTTTGTACCAGTTTATAGCGTCCAGCATTTTTCCCCTCTTATGAAAAAGAAGGGCCTGAAGGTTCATGTTCGAAACCTTAAATAAGGTTGATTCCTCATTCTCCAAGTACAAATTGGATTGGCTAACCAAATATTCTGCAGACGAAATATCGCTTTCAGCAAATGCAATTAATGCCAGATTTGTGAGTGTTCTGCCTAATAATTGAGATTGATCTTTTGAAGAATGGCTCAACTCATCCAATAGTGAACTGAATGTTTGTTTGGCTGCCGGAAGGTTTCCCATAAAGAGTTGGTTTACTCCCGTGTAAAACCTCGATTCGTAATAGACCGGAAACCATTTGTTCTCAAAGGCCATTTTTGACTGTCGGGCCAATAAATAGGCGGCAGAATCATTTTGGCCGATCCTAGCAAAAAAATACGCACGTTGATTGACCGTTTTTGCGTGGAGGATCTGATCATTTTTTGTCAACGCAATGGAATCAGCCTTTTCATTCAACCGGAGGGCTCCTTCAAACTGACAATCGTATAATAAATAAGTGGCTTTTTCCAATAAAACATCCACTTCAAATTGACTGTGAGCGAAATGGGCAGAAAAAAATAGAAATATAAAAAATACAGGAATGATCACTCCCTTCATACCCAATTTAATCTTATCTACTACAAATAACAGAATTCTTCGTGTAAGGTTTATAGAATGCGATTTTTTTGCAAAAAAAAATGCACTCAGTAAATTCCAAGTGCATTTTTTTTTGATCCTTCTGCCATTATGGAATATACCTTTTAAAGGCTTCCATTGCTTCGTATTCTGCTAGGCCCAGTTTGTTATAGGCAGCCGCTGTTCCCCTGTTGCGGTCTTCGGCACGTTGCCAAAATTCCCTTGGATCGCTACCCGGAAAGAGTGGCCGGTCTTTCTGTGATTGATGTTTAAAGATGGCCCTTCTCTTCTTCATCAACTCGTCCGGACTAATGGGTACTGCCATTTCGATATTTTCAAGTTCCCATTCGGCCCAGGCACCCCGGTACAGCCACACATAACAATCCTTCATCCAGGATTCATTTTTCAGCTCTTCTAGTGCCATGAAGATGGCTTCAAGACATACGCGGTGGGTACCATGTGGGTCGGACAAATCGCCTGCGGCAAATATTTGATGCGGCTTAATATCCTGTAGAAAATCCTTTGTAATGGCGATGTCCTTAGGTCCTATGGGATCCTTTTTTACTTTTCCGGTTTCATAAAATGGCAAATCGAGGAAATGCATGTGGTCATCTTCCAACCCGATGTAGCGTGCGCCCGCCCTGGCCTCTGCCCGACGGATCAGCCCTTTGATCATCTGGACTTCCTTACTATCCGTTTGTCCTGGTTTTTTTGACTTGATCTGATTGCGTACCTGGTCAAACATCTGCTTGGATTTGTCTGTACCAAAATCAAAAAAGCGATGATACTCTGTGACAAAATCAGCATAACTAACGACATCATCATCAAAAACTGCAATATTACCTGATGTCTGATAGGCTACATGGACGTCATGGCCCTGATCATGAAGCCTGATAAAGGTACCCCCCATGGAAATCACATCATCATCGGGATGCGGACTAAAGATCACCACGCGTTTTTGTGCGGGTTGTGCCCTCTCTGGCCGGTTAGTGTCATCGGCATTAGGCTTACCTCCCGGCCATCCGGTGATGGTATGCTGTAGCTGGTTAAACACCCGGATGTTGATGTTATAGGCAGGTCCCTGTTGCGTGACAAGTTCACTTAACCCATTGTCATTATAATCCCTGTCGGTCAACTTCAGGATTGATTTGTCCAACTTAAAGCACAAGTTGATGACGGCTCTTTTCACCATATACGGTGTCCACACTATGTCTTCAAACAACCAGGGTT
>JAOUOM010000470.1 GCA_029880385.1 Cyclobacteriaceae bacterium
CTTCGGGTATGCCGGACGGATTTGACATGCTGATAAATGAGCAGGACATGGAAGATCTTGCGGCTTTTCTGAAAGGAAAAAAATAAAAGAAGGGGTACAAGGTTATCACTTCCTGTACCCCTGTTTCCTTATGACATGATTTTAATTTTTCACATCCAATTGGTTCTGTCCGGACACAAGATTTAGGTCATTTTCCTTCCATCGGAATTTCCCTGTTATGCCCTGGGGCAAAACAACAATACCCCTTACCCTGTTTCCTTTTCGGGTCAGATCCACCTTAATCTCCCCTTCCGGGTGTGGCATGAAAGCCGATATTTTCGTCAGCTGGCCAAATGAAGGGGAAATTTCAACTGTACGAAATCCCGGTGACGATGGCCGGATACCCGCTACAATGGAAAGAAGGTCGTAGTTAGGGGCAGCACTCCAGGCGTGGCAGTCAGAGCGGGTAGGATCGGGCTTTTCGGCAAAAGTGGTCAGCCCGATCGCCAACATGTCGTTCCAGGGTTGTAATTGCTCAAAATACCGGTCGGTCATACCCGTTTTTACCAGGGCACGAAACAGGTAAAATTTGAAATAAAAGGTAGCCTGGATCAGGGATGGATCGGAAAGGATACGTTCCATCAGGGCAGGTTGTTCCGCCAGGGGAATGGCATCCGTGAGTATGGCAAACATATTGGCATGCTGCGAATAAACGTTTGCACCGGGTGTGTCTGAAAAAAGCTGTTTTTCCTCGTCCCAGCACGTTGCACGAATGGCCTCCAACACATCAGCGCGCTGGCTGGTGTAGGTATCTGCCATTACCTCATCCCCAAAAGCGCGGTAAAGTTCTTCCGCATATTGCAGAGCATAGGCGTACTGTGTGGCCAATACACTACTGTTACCCGCTTCGTCCTGCGATGGGACACCCCCAATCCGATCGGTCTCGTTCCAGGCCCATTCGTCCGTCCAGTCCACAAAATGCCAATATTTCATCCGGCCCAGCATCCCCTGCTCATTTACCTGCTGCTCATACCATTCGAGTACGCTTCGAACCACGGGAAGCTTGGCCCGCACATACGCCTCATCCCCCTTGTGCATCCAGTAATCGTGCACCATGGCAATCCAGAAAAGAGAATAGGTCGGGATGAGCTGAAGCTTTTCGCTGGGATAGCGGCTTTGTGTGAGGCCATTCCAGACACGGGATTCTTCAAAATCATTGATTGCCTTTTTCATCAGGCGGTCATCTCCGGTCACATATAGTGAAATCAGAGCCTGTATACGCGTATCGCCCACGTACTGCAATTGCTCATAATACGGACAATCGTAATAATTTTCACCTGCACATAGCCGGGCTGTCCGCCAGCCTACTTCCCATACATCCTCTACCCAGGGAAGGTCGGTCGTGATCCCGGCTTTTTCCTCAAAAGGATAACCGGTAAACGTGGCACGCAGGTCGTGGAGTACCAATGGTTCAGTGCCAGTCTCTATTTCTACCTGCAGGTAGCGCCAGGTGCGAAACCAAAGCGTACGATATGTCCGGTTATTGCCTCCATCGGGCAAAAAAACATCGGAAACTCCCCTCATTTCCTTGCCCGCTACTTCATCGCGGTTTCCTTTTTGTTGGTTCCCGTCAAACAGGGCCTCACTGTATGTCAGGGAAATGCGGGATCCTTCGCCACCACTTACGGATAGTTCCGGATAGGCATTGGTCAGATAGGATTGATCCAGCAGGACAGACGTCTTGCTATTTGCCGGTATGGTCACCGCTGCTTTTCCTGCCAGAAAATCGGAAGAAAACGACGTGCCGGATTGTCGGCGGATCTGCTGCAATCGAATGGGTGATCCCTCCATCATGGGGATATCCCGTGGCACCAGCAACCAATCCCCATCGGTACCTTTGCCCAATGCCTTGCCTAAGCCCAGTTGGCGCGACGATTTCCATGACGCATCATCAAAATCATTCATTTCCCAACCCCACGGATAGGCTTTTCCATCCACTATGTCGCCGGGCCCTACCACAAGGTAGGACCGTAATTGCCACCGGCTTTCCATCTCCGGCTTATAGGCTGTATTATGGTAGACTTTCCATGAAGCGTTGGTGTTAATGGTTTTTTCGGCTTCCCCGTCGCCCTGAACAATCAGTCCTGTACGGTTTGACATCTGCGCTACCGGGCTGTACTCACCAAAATTCCATACAGTCGCAGCCAATACATTTTTTCCCGGCTTCAAAAACGGCGCAATGTCGTAGGTCTCAAACCGCCAGTGCTCAATATCGCCCCTGGCAGGCCCGATACCCACCTCCTGTCCGTTCACGAGCAAGCGGTAGCGATTGTCCCCCGAAACATGGATGATAAACTTGCCGGGAACCTGATCCAGTGTCAGGGATTTCCTGAAATGGATAACCGCATAGTCCCTGGCCGAAATATCGGGATGCGTAATCCACTGGGCTTCCCAATAGCCTGCAGCCCATTTCTGATCCACCGGTACTACCTGTGCCTGAATAAAAACGGAAAGGCCGAAAAAGAGCAGAAAAAAAAGTTTGTTCATTTTACGTCTGTTTTAAAATTTATCTGTCTGACGATAGGCATTGATCACGGCAAGTTCACCTTCTTTACCTGGTATGGAATTGCCGTGTTCCATGCCCACAATCCCTGTAAACCCTTTGCTGCTTATATGTTTGAAAACATTGAGATAGTTGATCTCACCGGTAGTTGGTTCTTTTCGGCCCGGGTTGTCGCCAACCTGAAAATAGCCGATTTCATCCCACGCTTTATCGATATTGGGAATGATGTTACCCTCGGTGATCTGCTGGTGGTAGATATCGAAAAGGATTTTGCAGGAAGGGCTGTCAACAGCCCGGCAGACTTCATATGCCTGTGGGATTTTGCTCAGGAACTGACCGGCATGGTTGCTCCACCAGTTGAGCGGTTCCA
>JAOUOM010000471.1 GCA_029880385.1 Cyclobacteriaceae bacterium
CCGGCGAAGCGCAGGCACTTTACCGAAACTTTCTCGACTTATACCCGGGAAGTATGTATGCAGCAGAAGCCAGAAAACGCTTTCGTATTTTAAGGGGCGACAGGATCAATTAAAAAATGATAATCCTACCGGTAGGATTGGGTTCAAGTATATTGGGATCCGGGCTAAAATGTTTTGTAAAAAAATCATTATAAAAATCGATCGTCTCATTGGATAACAATGAAAACAATTCATCATTCACCTCACCACTGATCAGATAAGGTGGTATTTGATTAAACAATTGATTACCCATGCAATACGCATGCAAATGGTATTCCTTTAGATCGTGTATGGATGTTTTGGTAATTAAACAATGATCCATACATGCCCCAACGTCAAGTGTACCGTCCGATAGATAGGTTCCACGTGCTTTTCCTAAATCCGTATTTTTAAAATAAGCTTCCAATTTTTTCGCTGATTCGCTGGATATTTATTCGCGTAATTTCATCGCGCAAGAAATACACAGGGCATAATCGATAATTGTGTCGGATGCAGAAAACCCTTCGTAGCGACGCATTACTTTTTCAATCATGTACTCTTTGCCATCCAATAAATATTCCTCGCATTCCATACATCGCTCAAAAGGCATTTTAGTTTCAAAAGAAAAAAATACGGTCGGAATGTCCTGAAGTATTTTTGGCTCTGCTGTTGAATCATCCATGCCATAAATTTAGTGAATCTCTTCGATCATAATTAGTATGCATGCATAACATTTTTGTATCTTTGGTACTACGTATCAATCAATGAAAAAGGAACAAACCGTAGACTATACGATCAAAGTAGCATGGCATGCCATTTCCAGGATGTACAACCAATACGGAACTGATTTTGATATTACCTCTGCTACAGGCTATGTATTACTAAACATAGATGTGGACAAGGGTACACCGGCAACGAAAATTGCGCCCATGTTGGGAATGGAATCCCGGAGTTTGACCCGGATGTTAAAAACCATGGAGATGGAAAAAAAGTGGATTTACCGCGAAAAAGACCCGAGTGATGGTCGTTCGGTACGTATCATGCTGACTGAGCTGGGCAAAAAGAAACGAGAAATATCCCGACTGTCGGTCAGGGAATTTAACCGTCGCATTGCCGAACAATTAAGCCCCGAAGAACTTGAAAATTTTTTCAAAGTTTCAGCGGTTATCTGCGAGGTAGCAGACGACCGCAATCAGATCAATGAATTTCTAGACTATGTTAATTCACGAAAAGAAAATGAAACCATTTGATTTTTGCCGGAATCAACGTAGTTTCCGTTTAACATACTATTCATAAGTCCGGCTTGAATCAATGATCAAAACTTATATTGACCGCTAAATAAAAACTATACGAATGAAACGTACCATAAAAAAAGTTGCTGTATTGGGGTCGGGAATCATGGGATCCCGTATTGCCTGCCACTTTGCCAACATTGGTTTGGATGTTTTGCTTCTTGACATCATTCCCAACGAACCCACAGATCAGGAAAAATCATCAGGGCTAAGCATAGATTCTCCGCAGGTCAGAAATAGGATTGTAAATATGGCACTTGATGTTGCAATCAAATCAAAGCCATCACCTTTGTATGCGTCATCCAAAGCTGCCAACATTCAAACGGGAAATTTTGAAGATGATTTACAAAAACTAAAAAATTGCGATTGGATCATAGAAGCTGTCGTGGAAAATCTGGAGATAAAAAAATCACTTTTTGAAAAAGTAGAAAAATTCCGGACCCCAGGCACGTTGATCACTTCCAATACATCCGGTATTCCCATTCACCTGATGACTCACGGCAGGTCAGCCGATTTTCAAAAACACTTTTGTGGTACCCATTTTTTTAATCCACCCCGTTACCTCCGGTTGTTGGAGATAATCCCTACCACCCAGACCGATCCGGCTATCGTTGCCTTCTTTTTGCATTACGGCAACCTTTATCTTGGCAAGGAAACGGTACTTTGTAAAGACACCCCCGCTTTTATTGCCAACCGAATTGGTGTATACTCGATGATGTCAGGGATGCATGCGGTTCAGAAAACGGATTTTTCCGTTGGCGAAATCGACAAATTGACGGGACCGGTTATCGGAAGAGCCAAATCAGCCACCTTCCGTACTTCTGACCTGGTCGGGTTAGATACCACCGTCAAAGTTTCCGAAAACCTGTTCCATGCACTACAGTCAGATGAGTCAAAAGAAAGATTTGCCGTACCGGCTATTGTAAAAGAATTGCATGGCCGCAATTGGCTCGGAGACAAAACCCGGCAGGGATTTTATAAAAAAACTGTGGATGCAAATGGTCAAAAAGACATCCTTGAATTAGATCTCAAAACCTTTGAATACGTTCCGAAACGAAAATCCAAATTGGATATTTTGGAAAAAACCAAGAATGTTGAAGACCTCAAAGCGCGTTTGCGAATAGCCATATCACTCGAAGGCAAAGAAGGCGATTTTTATCGCGAAACATTTTTTGACTTATTCCGATACTGTACATATCGGATTCCAGAAATAGCAGATGAGCTGTACCGCATAGACCAGGCGGTTTCGGCCGGCTTTGCCTGGGAAATGGGCCCATTCGAAACGTGGGATGCCATGGGATTAAAAGAGATCCATGAAAAAATGATTGCGGCCGGCTATCAGTCAGCCGAATGGATTTCTGAATTACTGGCTGCAGGTCATACCTCTTTTTATACATACATCAAGGGCTCCAGGCATTATTATGATATCCCTACTAAATCGTATAAGTCAATCCCCGGTACAGAAGGATTTATTTTGCTTGATGCATTCCGTGAAAACAAAATCGTATGGAAAAATGACGGCTCCACCCTATATGATGTTGGTGATGGAATTCTAAACCTTGAATTTCATACCAAAATGAACTCGCTTGGGCCCGAAGT
>JAOUOM010000472.1 GCA_029880385.1 Cyclobacteriaceae bacterium
CGAAGAACCAATGAATCCTGATATTAAAGTAAATACGAGTGAAAACAGCCTTGAGGTATGTTTAGCGCAATTAATCGAAAAAATAATGCCAAAACTTAGCATAAAAGAATGAGTAGTTACAGCCTGACACATATTCGTGAACTGGAATCAGAATCCATCTATATTATGAGGGAAGTTTTTGCCCAGTTTCAAAATCCTTCCATTTTATTTTCCGGAGGAAAAGACTCCATTGTAGTAACCCATCTGGCACGCAAGGCTTTTTATCCTGCCAAAATGCCATTTCCACTGGTTCATATCGATACAGGACACAATTTCCCTGAGACCATGCGTTTTCGTGATGATTTGGTGAAAGAACTGGATGCACGACTAATCGTTGGATCCGTTCAAAAATCAATCAATGATGGCAGGGCGGCGGAGGAAAAAGGGAAAAATGCCAGTCGGAATGCATTGCAGACGGTCACGTTACTCGACACAATTGAAGAACATAAGTTTGATGCATGTATAGGAGGTGCCAGACGCGATGAAGAAAAGGCCCGGGCCAAAGAGCGGTTTTTTTCACATCGTGATGAATTTGGTCAATGGGACCCCAAAAACCAGCGACCGGAATTATGGAATATCTTTAATGGAAAACACCATCAGGGGGAGCATTTCAGGGTGTTTCCTTTAAGTAATTGGACGGAAATGGATGTTTGGCAATACATCTTAATGGAAAACATTCAAATTCCTTCACTGTACTTTGCGCACGACCGGGATGTGATTTGGCGAAATGGGGCATGGCTTCCGGTTTCTGAATTTATTACCGTCGACCCGAAGGAAAAAGTGGAGAAGCGGCATATCCGTTTTCGTACACTTGGCGATATAACCATAACAGGTGGGGTCGAGTCAGATGCCGATACACTGGAGAAAATCATTGAAGAAGTCGCCTCTGCCAGACAAACCGAACGAGGAAGCCGTGAGGATGATAAACGTTCGGAAACGTCAATGGAAGACAGAAAAAAAGAAGGTTATTTATAACAGTGGTTTGTATTGAAGCTGAAAGCATTCAGTGTAAATGATAAAAACGATCAAAAAAACGAGTGAAAAAATATTGGGAGATGAACTTTCCCGACCCTAAAAAGTAACAAATGGATATGACAAGTCAAAGCCAGTCACATAAAGCCTATTTAGACATGGAACTCCTTCGCTTTACTACTGCCGGTAGTGTGGACGACGGAAAAAGCACCCTGATAGGACGTCTTTTATTTGACTCCAAATCAATTTTTGAGGATCAGATGGAGCATGTACGTCAATCAAGTGAGCGAAAAGGACTTACCCACACAGACCTTGCGCTGTTGACCGATGGACTGAAGGATGAGCGCGAACAGGGGATTACAATTGATGTCGCCTATCGGTATTTCGCTACTCCCAAAAGAAAATTCATTATAGCCGATACCCCGGGTCATATTCAGTACACACGTAACATGGTGACCGGCGCGTCAACGGCAAATGTGGCGTTAATCCTCATTGATGCCAGAAAAGGGGTTATTGAGCAAACATGCCGTCATTCGATTATTGCCTCCCTTTTACAAATCCCACATGTGATTGTGTGTGTAAATAAAATGGACCTGGTTGATTACGATGAAAATGTATTTGAAAAAATAAAGGATGATTTTGAAGCATTCGCAGCCAAGCTGGATGTGAAAGACGTGCGATTTATTCCCATAAGTGCATTAAATGGGGATAATGTGGTGAACCGAAGCGAAAAGATGGGTTGGTATGGAGGATCGACCTTGCTATATACCCTGGAAAATATACATATTGGAAGCGACCATAATCATATTGATTGCCGCTTTCCTGTTCAAACGGTGATTCGGCCAAAAAATGATGAATACCACGATTACAGGGGTTATGCAGGAAGGATTGTAGGGGGTATATTTAAGCCGGGTGATGATATTGTCGTTTTGCCTTCCGGTTTCACATCCAAAATCAAGTCAATTGATACCTTTGACGGGCCTGTTGCAGAGGCTTTTGCACCTATGTCGGTAAGTATGACGCTAGAGGATGAAATAGATATTGGAAGAGGTGATATGATTGTACGCTCAAATAATCAGCCAAAAAGCACACAGGACATCGAAATCATGATGTGCTGGCTTCATTCAAAGAGTCCAAAGCCTCGAGGAAAATATTTATTACGGCATACTTCCATTGAAATGAAGGCGATGATTCAGGAAGTAAGGTATAAGCTTGACATTAATACGCTTCATCGAAATGAGCAGGATTTGGAAATCATGATGAACGATATATGCCGTGTTTCCTTGCGTACGACAAAGCCGGTACTGGCAGATTCCTATCGTAAAAACAGAAGTACCGGTAGTGTCATATTGGTAGATGAGGCAACCAATGAAACAGTAGCAGCCGGTATGATTATATAGCATTTGTTCTTTTTTTAAAATTCCATTTCACAAAAAACATATGGATTTCAACCAATTACTTACAATTTCTAAGGAAGCCGCTTTACTGGCCGGAAAGGAAATTGTGAGAATATATGAATCGGGGGATTTTTCGGTAGAGGCAAAGTCGGACAGTTCGCCGCTTACCCTGGCTGATAAAGCCTCGCATGAGGCAATTGTTGCCAAATTGTCACAGACTGGAATTCCCATTCTCAGCGAAGAAGGAAAAGAAATCCAATTTGAAGAAAGAAGCAAATGGGACTATTTCTGGATGATTGATCCGTTAGATGGCACAAAAGAGTTTATAAAGCGAAATGGGGAATTTACGGTGAATATTGCCTTGATTCACGAGGGTAAGCCTATTTTGGGAGTTGTGTTTACGCCTGTCCTCAACGAATTGTTTTATGCGGTTCGGGGTGAAGGGACTTTCAAGGAAGTGAATGGTACGACAAAGAAGCTTCAGGTCAATACTTTCTCC
>JAOUOM010000473.1 GCA_029880385.1 Cyclobacteriaceae bacterium
CATCTGGTTTGATACGTTACTAACACAACGAACCAGTATCACCAAACGCTTTCGTGTATACAACCAGCATGAAAATGCCGTGCTTTTCGACGAAATAAAACTGGGAAAGGGTTCACTTTCCGATTTTCATTTGACCATAAACGGAGAGGCTGGCTATGCATTTGAAAATCTCCAGTTGAATGGCAAAGACAGTTTGCTCATTTTACTCTCTAGTACCATTGATCCCCAAAACAAGGAAAACCCATACCTGATTAAAGACTCCGTTCTTTTTCGTTGGAATGAAAATATACATGATGTAAAATTGATCGCATGGGGTCAGGATGCCTACTTTCATCCCAAAGGCTATATCTGCAATGAAAACTGGCTACCAGGCAAGGCCCATGTCATCCTGGACACACTCGTTGTTGATAAAAATTGCCTGCTACAAATCGATGCCGGTAGCCAGGTACTCTTTGATAAAAATGCCGCCTTGTTTGTCCTGGGCAAATTGGAAGTACGGGGTGACAGTGGCAGGCGTGTAACATTTAGAAATACTCGTTTCGACCAAGCATATAAGGAAGCTCCCGGACAATGGGATGCCATCTATTTTCTGGAGGGAAGCACAGGCAACCTGATAGACTTTGCCGTCATTGAAAATGCCCGCATCGGTCTGCGGATCGGTACGCCTGACCAGGATACATTACCTGATGTCACCGTCAAACATACCATCATTCGGCACATATCCCAATCAGGCATCCAGGCATTTACCTCGGATGTATCCGTTGAAAACAGCCTTATATACAATGCAGGTAAATCGATCGTCTTTCATGCTGCCGGAGGAAATTATGCATATAACCATTGTACGTTTGTCAATACCCCTTCATTTTTTGTAGTAGATGAGCCCGCCTGCCAGTTTGCGGACAACCTGATTCGTGATAAATCCGTGTTGACATTTCCTCTTTCTGTCGAAATCACAAATTCTATTCTCTGGAGTGGAAACAGTGAAAGTGATTTGCTTTTTAGCATTACCGACAGCACGAACAATTTTATCAGGATATCGAACAACATCATTTTTTCCCAATTTTCTGTTACAGGCAATACTACGTCTGACAACCATCTATTTCCCATTTTTCAACATCCGTTCTCTTTCGACTTCCGGTTAGACAGTATTTCACCAGCCAGAAACGTTGGAATGCCCAGTGGCCTGAAAGATGATTTAAATGGAATGCCACGGGATACTAAGCCGGACCTTGGCGCAATTGAGTGGCGACAGGATTAGGTTTTATTTTATCCCAAATGAGGGTATATTTAACTTCCAACTAAATCAATTTACCGCTAATGAAACCCAAAAATGCCGAACTCCCGTATTATGCTGTGATTTTTTCGAGCCAGCGCACAGATAAAGACCATCAACATTATGAAGAAATGGCGGAAGGAATGTTGAAAATTGTTGAAGAATTTGATGGCTATCTTGGATGTGAAAGTTACCGCAACCTAGACGGAAAAGGAGTAACCATTTCCTACTGGCAATCGCTGAATGAAATACAATATTGGAAAGACAACCTTGCACACCGGGCCGTCCAACGAATGGGGAGGGATAAATGGTATTCCTCCTATACAGTACGCGTTTGTAAAATTGAAAAGGAATATAGTTTTGATGCCGAATAGATACAAATGGTTTTTCAGCAAGTTGTGATACTACCCCCTTTTGAAAGGGGGTTTCATGTAATTGATCATCATATTTTCCCTCTACTTACCAAAAGCAACATTCAATATGGTGTTGCCCACCTTTTTATACAACATACTTCTGCCAGCCTCTCCATTAATGAAAATGCCGATCCCACTGTACGGCTTGACTATGAACGTTTTTTTAACGAACTGGTACCTGAAAACACACCCTATTTTTTACATAATTACGAAGGCTCCGATGATATGCCTGCCCATATCAAATCTTCGCTATTAGGTTCATCTGTTAGTTTTCCGGTTTCTAAAGGAAAAGCATTGTTGGGTACATGGCAGGGAATATATCTGTGTGAACACCGTAATCATGGCGGAAGCCGGAAGGTGGTTCTGACAATTTACGGTGAATAATTCCTTTTCGCTAAATAATTTTGTGGCATAGATAGCACAATCACTATCACTTTATTTCAAAAAAAACAGACAATGGATTTTAAGAAGGACGTACTTGAGAGAAGTTTTGATCTTCCTGTTTTGGTTGATTTCTGGGCACCCTGGTGTGGCCCCTGCCAATACCTGGGACCCACACTGGAAGAGCTCGACAAAGAACAGGATCATTGGCAATTGGTAAAAGTAAATGTCGATGAAAACCCACAGCTGAGTTCTCAATATGGCATCAAAGGAATTCCAGATGTCAAGCTGTTTTCGAAAGGCCAGGTAATTGGCGGATTTACCGGTGCCAGGCAAAAATATGAGATAGAAAAATGGCTGCAGGAAAACCTGCCGGATGAACGTCTGGAACACTTGTCGCAATTAGTGGAAAAGGCTGAAACATCTACCGAAGGTTTGCATGCGCTGGAAAATTTTGTATCAGAACACCCTGACCTATTGGCTGCCAAACTGGCCCTTTCCATGCTTGTGGTATGGGATAACCCCCAAAAAGCAGCGGGTCTTTTAGCAGGATCCAATGTGACGAATCCATTTTATGATAATGTAACCGCTGTTAATATATTGGTGGAACTGTCAGAAGCAAAGCTAAAACCGGAAACAAAAATTGAAACCCTTCTGGTGGAAGCGAGAAACTCCCTGTCAGAAAGGGAAATCGGAAAAGCCGTTGAAAACATGATCGATGCCGTGGTTGTAGACAAAAACTATTTGGATGACCTTCCCCGGCGCGCGGCAATTGCGGTTTTTACAATTCTGGGTCCATCACACACAATCACCAAACAATATCGACGAAGGTTCGA
>JAOUOM010000474.1 GCA_029880385.1 Cyclobacteriaceae bacterium
TTGCGGAAAATACGTACTTGCCTTCATTGCCCTTGCCCAGGTGCTGATCAAATACATACATACCCGAGGAAGGTACACCGGGTGCCTGTTTTTCGGAAACAGACAAAATATATTTCACAATTTGCTCGGCATCATCCTGGCTCAGTTGTGGGTGAGCAGCCATGGCCTGGTCGCCCCAGACACCCCCGCCACCGCTGATGATCTTATCTGCCAGCCGCGCTACAGCCCCCTCGTCATTCTTATAACGACCTGATATGGCCATGTAAGTAGGCCCGATGGATGTCTGATCGAGCTGGTGACAAGCCTTACAATCCGATCCGTCGATTAAGGTACGGCCAGCCACAAAAGCCAATTGTTCCTGATGGCCCAGCGTGATTTCATTTATATCATTTCCTTTTTCAAGGAAATCAATGGAAACCATGATTTCTGCCGGATCAATACCCTGACCAACACTTCCGTCTTCTGCATCCGTTACCTGAACACGGTAGGCAATGGCACCTTTGTCCCAGTAAAAAGTCTGGTTTCCGTCCATTTCCCATGCGACCATAGGTTCGGTATTTCCGATCTGGAAGGTGACCGTACGCTCATCATATTCTCCCTTACCGTCTTCCACTTTCAGTTTCACTTCCTGTTCACCCGCTTCTGAAAACACAAAGTCAAATTCCTCCCGGGTAGAAATCACGTTTCCTGCCAGTGTCCAGGTAAAGCTGAGCGGGTCATTGTCATGATCCATTGATGCACGACCACTCAGGTGAATGGATGTCGAAACGGGCCCGTTAAAACGATCCGCATCGACCATGGCAACAGGCTTTCGGTTTCCGGCAATGTATTTGATATGGATCAAGCGTGCATCCCGGTTTTTGGCAAACCAGTTGGAGCCATACTCCAACATGTAAATATCACCCTCCGGGCCAAAAATCATATCCTCAGGGTTGTTGAATTCTGTATCCGGCAAAAACGGGTCAATACGTTCAATATCACCGTTCTCCTTCATGGTGACCACATGAATCCATCCACGCATCCATTCATAAATGAACAATTTGCCATCAAAAAATGCAGGATAGCGCAGGTCGTTTTCGGGGTAATCATCCCGGTGATATACGGGGCCTGCCATTGCCGTGCGGCCACCTGTACCTACCATTGGGAACTCGGCAGAAGCCGCATAAGGATACCAAATATAAGCTGGCTGGGCCGGAGGCAGGATTTTGGTTCCTGTATTGTTTGGCGAATTATTGACAGGTCGTGCTGCGTCAAACAATTCCAGTGATTGTTTTTTGGCAAAATCATATTCGTAGTACGCCTTGTTGTTGCCGACAAAATAGGGCCAGCCAAAAAAACCGGCTGCCCGTGCCTGATTTACTTCATCATGGCCACGTGGCCCCCGTAGCTCACCATCTTCTCCGGCATCAGGCCCCACATCTCCCCAATAAAGATAGCCTGTCCTGTTGTCGATGGAAATACGATAAGGGTTTCGGCATCCCATCACATAGATTTCGGGCCTTCCTTCTTCTGCTTTCGTAAACAAATTACCCTCAGGAATTGTATAGCCTCCTTCCGGGGCAGGTTTGATCCGCAGGATTTTTCCACGCAGGTCGTTGCTATTGGCCGACGTACGCTGGGCATCGAATGGTTCCCTTCCCTCACGTTCATCGATGGGGTCATACCCGTCTGATTCAAACGGATTACTATCATCACCTGTGGAAATATACAACAAACCACCCGGGCCAAATTCGAGCGATCCACCCGCATGGCAACATTCCTTGCGCTGTGTCTTTACCTCGATGATCACTTTTTCACTCCCCTCTACCAGGCCCGACAGGTCAGGCTTTAGTGCAAATCGGGAAATAACCTGTTTTTCTTCGTCCCCCTTGGGCGAATAGAAAAAATAAACGCCCTGATCCTGCGCAAAATCCGGACTTACCGCCAAGCCGAGTAACCCGTCTTCCTGACCGGTATACACGTCAAATTCATGAATCTTATAAGTCTTTTGCTCTTTTCTGTCAAACCGGAACACCCCTCCCTTGCGCTCGACAAACAAAATATCTCCCGAAGGCAAGAAGTCAAGTTCCATGGGCTCATCTAGGTTTTCATCCAATACCACTTTCACAAACCGTGAAGCCTCCGGAAACACAGTTGGTCGCTCATAGTCCACAAAATTCCGGTCACCGACTGCATATCGGATCCCTCCCCAGATATGATCCAAAAACAAGGGATCCAGGTATGATTCACTGGTATGGCCCATTCCGGTGTACCAGGCGCGACCACCATCATATGCATGATACCAGGCGATGGGATGGTTGTCGCCATTTTCGCCCCCCTCATAGGTAGATTCATCCAGGGAAAGCAAAACGTTTAAATCGTCCTGTATCGAACGGTAATTGTACCATTCATCGATGCGTTCCCACTCGTCCGGAAGCCCGGCCGTTGACACATGGCTGGCATCCTCACGTCGTACCGTCGCCTGGGGTGTACCCGCAGGATGGCTCAAAAAATAGGCTCCAACCAGACCATTGTACCAGGGCCATTCATACTCGGTATCGGCAGCCGAATGGATTCCCACAAAACCTCCGCCGGCTTGTACCCATCGGTTAAATTCCTGTTGTTGTGATGCATTCAGGATTTCCCCTGTGGTCATTAAAAATACCACCACATTGAATTTTGATAAATTGGGCTGATTGAAGTCTTCCGACTTCTCGGTAAATACAATTTCAAAACCCTTTTCATCAGCCATTTTACGAAGTGCCGCCTGGGCATCCGGAATGGATTCGTGCCGATAACCCGTTGTTTTTGAGAATACTAAGGCACGCACATGGGGACTGGCCCCTTTGATAAATTGAAACCACACCACACCTGCAGCCACAATGAGGACAAGTAACAGGCCAATTAATTTTTGTTTATTC
>JAOUOM010000475.1 GCA_029880385.1 Cyclobacteriaceae bacterium
ACCGACGGGGATTTCAATATTGGTGAAAGCAGCAATGCAGCCATGGAGCGCTTGATTGAGGAAAAGCGTAAAGAAGGCATCTTCCTGACGGTATTGGGGTATGGTATGGGTAATTACAAGGACGACAAAATGGAGATCCTGGCAGATAAGGGGAATGGAAATTATGCCTATATCGATAATATCCGGGAGGCAAAAAAAGTATTGGTAAATGAATTTGGAGGAACGCTCTTTACGATTGCCAAGGATGTGAAAATCCAGGTAGAATTTAATCCTGCGAGGGTGCAGGCTTATCGACTGATCGGGTACGAAAACAGGAGGCTTAATGATGAGGATTTCAATGATGACAAAAAAGATGCCGGCGAACTGGGAAGCGGACACACCGTTACGGCCTTGTATGAAATCATCCCGGTGGGCATAAAAAGTAATTTTGTGAAGGACATTGATCCATTGAAATACCAGTCAATTCCTTCGAATGGAATCGCGATTGCAAGTGGTGAATTGCTCACGGTCAAGTTTCGTTACAAAACACCGGATGGGGATACCAGTCGACTTATCACACGGGTTGTAGAGGGAAAAGTAAATGGACGAATGAGTCCAAACCTGACCTGGGCATCTGCAGTGGCCGGTTTCGGGATGTTACTGCGGGATTCTGAATTTAAAGGAGAACTGAATTATCTTCAGGTGATTACGATGGCCCGATCTGCCATCGGCGAAGATCCATGGGGCTATCGACGTGAATTAATTGAGTTGGTGGAGATAGCAGGGAAAATAGGACGGAATTAAAAAACAAATCCCCCAAGAGACATTTACATCTTGGGGGATTTTATTTTGATAGAAGCCTATCCAACGATTTTTTTCTTACATTTCGATGGCACCGGCAATCTCACGTCCTTTTACAAGTGTCATACCAATGTTGGCATCAACACTGCAAATAACGGCAAATACAATTTTTTCTTGTGATTTGACCCTTGAAAAATAGTGAAGCAGGTTTTTAGAAAACACAACGATTTCCCGGAAATAATGTTCTTCTGATTTTACTCCTCGTGCTTTTTTGAATAGGTTTTCAATTTGAACAACATTGTCACCTTCGTACATATCCCTGGTGGCTGCAGCCAAAAGGTCGAATACTTCCTGTGGGTGGCTGGCAGTAGTTTTTATACCTAACAGCATACCGCTTTCCATGTCAACTGCTCCTGCGGCTACAGCTTTGGGAACATTTTTGATTGCGCTTTCAAGAGCTTGATCGATTCTCATAATAATTTATTTGTTATAGTTGTTACTTTTATTATATACAAAAACTTGGTTTATTAAAAAATGTTTAATGTTTTACAATTTGGCAAACAGAAAAAATTTCATAGCCCATTTTCAGCATTAAAAATATGACAAAAATCATGCATAAAATTGATAACTGTATATTTTTTATTTCCGGGTATAAAATTAGCCATTAACATGTCAGAATTTAGCTAAAATGCGTGAGAAGGAAAAATAACTAAATGAATGAGAATAAATGAAAATCAATGATCTTTGAAATATTATTTATTTTCTTGAAATCTACATTTATTCTTCATTCAGGCTTGCAACAAATTGCCCAAAATGCATTAGAAAATTTTCCTGGAGTTTATTTTGAACATAAGACGGATTGATTGTCCGTATATGTCTCAGGCTTTCTTCTGCATCCATCCCTTTGTATATAAGATAGCTGGCAGCAATCAAACCAGTTCGCCCCAACCCAGCTTTACAGTGAATGAGCAACTTTTGACCTTTGTTTATTTTTTCATCCATAATCTGCACTAACTCCAAAGCCTTCCTGGGAAGCGGAATGTTCATGTCTGTGATAGGAAAATTCACAAGCTCAAAATCGGGTTCCAATTCGTCATAATATAATTTGCTGTAACGCAAATTAACAATTGTATCAATCTCGTGTTTTTTAAGCAGGTTAGTATCTTTTGACAAGTCATTGTATTGGCCAGGCTGTCCTGAGCCTGCAAGCTTGTCTTGAATGATCCATCTAAATCCAAATAAGTCCATTAGCATCCGTATATTCTAACATCAATAATTTCTTCTTTCTTTGAGTCGATAAACTCTTGTAATGTATCGCTGAACAGGAGTTGTCCATAGCGCAAAAACACAATATCGTCCCCTACTGCTTCAGCAAGTCCAATGTGGTGTGTACTTACCAGAACGATTCCCGATTTCTTCATTTTTTGAATTAAATCGATCAGGGATTCGATGGTGTCGTGATTAAAAACTTCGGGTTCGTCTAGTAGGTAAATGTTTTTTTTGCCTTGTTCAAATTGGTTGATTGCAAGGTATTTTCTTATGCCTTTTGGTATTTTATCAATTTCTTGATTTTTATAAGCATTTATTTTATCCCATAAGGGATTTTCTTTTTCAATGAATTTAGGAATATACATGTATTCCTTAAGCGCTTCAAAATCCTGAAATGGAGATGATTGAGGCAAGGAGAAAACATTTTCTACCTGAACCCTTACATCACCTTTTACCCACATAATATCTTTGTTTACATTGGAAGTGATGATATTAAACAACGTTGTTTTACCACTTCCTCCTGGGCCAATAATGGAATAGCATTTATTTAATTCAAAATTCAGGGACAAATTGTCAAGTACTAATTTTGATTCACAGCCTGCGGATATCCCTTTTATCTCAATATGAGCCATTTGGTGATTTGTTGGTGATTTATTTATTATTTATACTTCCCATCTCAGTTATGAATCAATGGTGTATGGCAAAAAATAGATGGACAAAGATTCAAACGATTAAACCATTATTAGGCGATTATGTTGTCAATATGGATTTTTATGTTTGAATCGGAATAAAATGCGTGGAGTTCAAAATTTTTACATTTCAAGAAATAGTTGTTTTTAATAGTCCGTAA
>JAOUOM010000476.1 GCA_029880385.1 Cyclobacteriaceae bacterium
GCTGAAGATGGAAAAAAAGGTGTCAATACGTTCCTTTCCAGGGAAGAAACCTACGCAGACATTTCTCCCGTCCGGCTTAACTCCAATGGAGTAACGGCCTTTATCTCCATTATGAGGGGATGCGACAACATGTGTTCCTTTTGTGTTGTGCCATTTACCCGCGGACGTGAACGGAGCCGTGATCCCCAGTCAATCCTGGCAGAAGCCAGTGACTTATTTGCCCGGGGCTATCGGGAAGTGACCTTGTTAGGCCAAAACGTGGACTCCTACAAATGGTCTGAAAATGAAAACAACAAAGCCAGGCTGGAAAAAAACAATCCGCACCAGGTAGTTCATTTTTCAGATTTGCTGGATAGGGTAGCCCAACTCCATCCTGACCTACGGGTACGGTTTTCTACTTCACATCCAAAAGACATCACCGATGACGTGCTGCATACCATGAAAAAGCACGAAAATATCTGCAAATACATCCACTTGCCTGCCCAAAGTGGTAATTCCCGTATTCTCGAACTCATGAACCGTACCTACGACAGGGATTGGTACATTGAGCGGGTAGATGCCATACGCCGGATTTTAGGAGATGATTGTGGCATAAGTTCAGATATGATCACCGGCTTTTGCACGGAAAACGAAGAAGAACATCGTGACACCCTGACGCTGATGGACTATGTGCAATACGATTTTTCGTATATGTTCGCCTATTCGGAGCGACCGGGCACACTGGCGGAAAAAAAGCTGGATGACGACATCCCGCTGGAAATAAAAAAACGCCGATTGCAGGAAATCATCGATAAACAACAATCCCTTTCGCTCCTTCGTAATCAACGTGATATCGGAAAAACCTTTCGTGTACTGATCGAAGGAAACAGCAAACGGTCCGATGAAGACCTGCAAGGCCGTAATTCGGCTAATAAAGTAGTTGTATTTAAAAACACAGGATATCAAAAAGGCGAATATGTACAGGTAAAAGTTACGGCCTGCACAGCTGCCACGCTTATTGGAGAAGTAGAAAAATAGCAATGGACTATCGACTAGAAGCAGAAATCCAGACAATAAAACAGCGGTTTGAAATCATCGGTACCGCACCCCAACTCAACAACGCCATCCGGGTGGCTATCCAGGTGGCACCTACCGATATGAGTGTGCTGATCAATGGAGAAAGTGGGGTAGGAAAAGAATCTTTTTCCAAAATCATCCATAGTCTTTCTTCACGCAAACACGGACAGTTTATAGCGATAAACTGTGGGGCAATCCCCGAAGGAACCATCGATTCCGAGCTGTTTGGACACGAAAAAGGATCCTTTACCGGAGCCACTGATAGCAGAAAGGGATATTTTGAAGTGACAAACGGTGGTACCATTTTTTTGGACGAAATAGGCGAAATGCCCCTCAGCACGCAGGCCCGGCTTCTTCGTGTCCTGGAAAATGGCGAATTTATCAAAGTAGGTTCCTCCAAAGTATTGAAAACGGACGTGCGCGTAATCGCGGCTACCAACGTAAACCTGAAAACGGCTGTTGAAAAAGGTAAATTCAGGGAGGACTTGTTTTACCGGCTCAATACCGTCCCCATCCTGGTACCCTGCCTGCGGGACCGGGGAAATGACATGCTATTGCTTTTCAAAAAATTCGCAATGGATTTTGCCGAAAACTACCGAACCAAACCCATCATACTACTACCCGATGCCGAAAAAATCCTGTTAAACTATCATTTCCCGGGCAATATCCGTCAATTAAAAAACCTCGTGGAACAAATGAGCGTCCTGGAAATGGATCGTGAAGTCACCGGATCAACCCTGCTGACCTACCTGCCCTCAAACGATTCACGACTGCCGGCAGTATTACCCAGGCAAGGCAAGGAAGATGATTTTACAGAACGGGATATCCTCTACAAAGTCCTTTTCGACATGAAAAAAGACATGACGGAAATGAAACGCCTGATCCTCCAGCTACTAAAAGGCAATACCTCCCGCACGGAAATCCTAGAAAAACACGGCAACTTGTTCGAAGACGTACCCGAATTTGACGCCATCCCTCCAAAGGAAAAAGAAGCCACTTCCCCACCCTTGCTGATCGAAACAGCGTTAAACGATAAAGGCTATGAAGAAATCGTGGAAGACATTACGCACGAATTTGAGGAAGATGAATCCCTCTCCCTCGAAAAAAAAGAAAAAGAAATGATCATTCGTGCCCTGAAGAAAAATAACAACAAACGGAAATATGCAGCAAATGACCTGGGCATATCCGAACGCACTCTTTATCGCAAAATCAGTCAATATGAGATCGATAGTTTATAAGATTTTCTTCCCCTTGCTCATTCCCCTGTCAGGTTGTGGCATATATTCCTTCACCGGAGCCTCCATTTCTCCTGATGTGAAGACCATTTCCATCCAGCAATTTTACAACAATGCACCGCTGGGGCCCTCCAATATGAGTGTGATTTTTACCGAAAGTATCAAAGATTACTTTCAGCAAAACACCAGCCTTCAACTCGTCGATGAAAATGGCGACCTCCAATTGGATGGCTACATAGATAATTTTACGGTGACGCCTGTTGGGGCCAATAGCGCCGGATCACAAAACGATGCCAGTTTTTCCCAACTTTCCCGAATCACCATAACAGTATTCGCAACGTATACAAATACAAAAGACGGTACCTTTGATTTTGAAAGAAGGTTTTCTTTTTTCAAGGATTTTGACCAAAATGAAGACTTGTCTTCTGTTGAACAGGAATATTCGGAGGAAATTTTCGATCAAATTGTGGTCGACATTTTTAATGCTTCGGTAGCAAATTGGTAATTTTCCTTATCTTTATTTTCTTCATTAACCATAATTAACTTGTGAACAGGC
Source organism: Cyclobacteriaceae bacterium (assembly GCA_029880385.1). Lineage (GTDB taxonomy): Bacteria > Bacteroidota > Bacteroidia > Cytophagales > Cyclobacteriaceae > JAOUOM01. Next base: position 2,848 of record JAOUOM010000476.1, read on the forward strand.
AAAAGTTCATCGATTGTTTACGTGATCCTGCGACGCTT
>JAOUOM010000477.1 GCA_029880385.1 Cyclobacteriaceae bacterium
TGTAACCAATATAGTATACGAATCGTATGGTGGTCACGAATTTATAGTATATATCTGTATTTCAGTGTATTATAAAATTTTAAACACTGTTTTGTTTTATCTATTTAGAATGTTTCTAAATAAAAAACCACTATTTTGTTCATACGTACATTTTTTTGATTCAATTCATAAAATTCCGCTCCCAACCATTTCAGGATTTCATTTCGTGTAGAAACTTCTAATTTTTTGGAAATTTTTAAAGTCAACCAACCTTATTTATGAAAACATTAAAGAAACACCTGGCTCTCATTGCCTTTTTATCGACTTTTTCATTGTATGCCCAAAGTCAGCTGCAACATGAAAAAAAACACTTTCTTTCCGAAGACGGTAAATTATACTGGCAAGCCCAAAAACCGGTTTATTTATTTGTATCAGAAAACCCCACTGGTACGGAGGCAAAACGACTCGAAAGCAATAGCACACCGGAATATGCAAATCCCTTTTTCTTTGATACGGAGGGTGTAAACTATGTCAGAACCCGTTGGGCTGTTGATCCCGAAACCCGCAAACCAATTGAACCTCAAATGGAAGTCATGTTTGAAGTATACCGCGATGGTATTGCCCCTACTTCCCAGGTGGATTTTTTGAGTGCACAAAAATATTCTGACGGAACTACATTATTTTATGGTCAAGGTTTGTCTCTTTCAAGCAGTGCAACCGATTATCTATCAGGTATTAACAATATTTATTTTTCCGCCAATAAAAATGAATACGCAGCATATAACGAATCAATACCAATCACAACTGACGGATCATATTTGTATCAATTTTATGCGGTAGACAATGTAGGAAATGTGGAAATGCCTCAGTCTTTTTCCTTTACCGTTGACGTAACGGCCCCTGTATCATCACTTTCTGTAGAAGGGGAATCCATTTCTGATATACTATCCCCTCGAACCAAACTTCTCTTGTCAGCCAATGACGCTTCGAGTGGTTTAAAATCCATTCATTACAAAATGGATGGCCAAAATGACCAATTGTTTGATGAAAATATTTCGTTAAAAAATCTGGAAGAAGGCGTCCACTCTGTTACTTATTATAGCATCGACAATGTAGGGAACAGGGAAGCTGACAAAACGTTTGATTTCTACCTCGACCGTACACAACCAGAAGTACTCGTAACCGTAGAGGGCGATAAATATGAAATCGGCTCCAAAATTTTTGTTTCAGGCCGTACCATGATCAAGCTTTCATCAACTGACAACAAAGCTGGCCTAAAAAGCATTAGCTATCAAATTGATAAAAATGGCGAAGTAATGTATACCGAATCCTTCCCTATGCCACAGGGAAATGGGGATCACAGTGTCACTTTCTATGCCGTAGACAATGTAGGAAATAGTTACAAGTCACTTTACAAACCCGAAGGCCTGGGAAAAAGCCAATACCTGACAGATATGGATGCCCCAATCATCAATCATTCTTATGCTGGCTTAAAATACTTCACACGTGATACAATGTTTGTTACAAGTCAATCTCTAATTGAACTTCATGCGTCTGATGTCCTTTCGGGTGTAAAGGAAATTCAATACCGCATTAATGGAGGAGACTATAAAACGTACAAGGAGCCTTTTTCAATCGATAAAGAAGGAACTTTTCTGGTAGAATACTTCGGTACGGATAATGTACAAAACAAAGCCGATAAATCATTTGTCTTTAGGGTAGACAATAGTGGCCCGAATGTCGAAAAAATTCTGAGTATGGAACCTGTTGGAACATTAAAACTTGACGAAAAGGGTGAGAACCTGGACGTCCATACCAAAGGGGTAAAACTCTACCTTGCCGCAACAGACGAGATAATTGATACCGAAACTGTCTATTATCAAATAAATGGCGGAACAGAAAAAATATATACGAGTCCTATTAATCTGACAATGACCGGTATCGTATCCTTTTCCATACGCGCCATTGACAAACTGGGGAACGAGACAAAAACCGACCCGATTGAGATTTTCGTTAAATAATCAACGGATCAATTCATAGGACAATGCATGCAACCTCGGACGTATATTCAACTCATAGATTCTGGTTTGATTGCGGGTTGGATAGACCCGGTTGCATAAAAAGATAAATAACAGGTCTGTATCCGGATCTACCCATACCAGCGGTCCGGTATAGCCTGTATGTCCAAAACTCCTAAATCCGGCAGCCTTCGCAACAGGGCTGCTTTTTTCATTATAAACAAGAAACGGTTTATTAAATCCCAGACCACGGTGATTGTTCTCATTCGGAAACTGAACGGTAGTAAACAAATCAAGTGTGGAAGGGGACAAAAAGGTAAGGCTATCCATTTGTCCGTTATTCATAAACATCGCCCACACCTTGGCTAAATCCGCTGCATTGGCAAATAACCCTGCGTTTCCCGATACTCCGTCCATCAGGGCTGCCCCTTCATCGTGTACCACTCCATGGATAGCGAAATTCCTGAAGTAATCATCAATTTCAGTAGGTACAATCCTTTCCACAGGATACCGGTTCATTGGGTTAAACCCGACAGTGGCAGCTCCCAGGGGACCATAAAAGGTCTCTTCCAGATACACATCCATTTTTTTACCTGTCAACGTCTCAACTATTTCGGGGACCATATAAAAAAACAGGCCCGAGTAAATAAAACCCCTTTCCGGATCAAAATTCGAATGTTTTATCTGCTTTTTGATATACGCATAATACCCTGACGTGAGGTAGAGTCCATCCCGTAGCCGAATGGGAAATGCCGCAGAAGAATCGGCCCTGAAAAATTTCTTTTTATACGTCCCATCCGCTTCCATCATATCCTTATAGTACGGAATCCAGGGCTCCCAACCAGCCTGATGTGCCAATGTCTCCCGGATG
>JAOUOM010000478.1 GCA_029880385.1 Cyclobacteriaceae bacterium
GCGGGTTCTTGAAAAATTTTCAAATGCTGCATTTGAAAAAAGTATTATTCAAATATTTAGGGCTCAATTTTCACATTCATTTCCTAGCAGATGTTGAGGCATTAGAGTCCTTCACAGTATTTTTTTTGGTTTGAAAATCGAGCAAATGGCAGTGTATGCCTTAGTTACACAATAATTTTATTGTAATCACGGATAACTTGAGTTTTAAAATGGATTTGCTGTGATGGGTTATAATGTAGCATTATTGAATGTGTTAAAAAGGCAAAGCATGAAGTCATATCTTATAATTGGGATTATATTTCCCATGAAATTGAAAAAACTGATTTACGGTTTTGATGAGGGACGGTAATCAGAATAGATTGTGAATGAAAAGAATAAACGACAGCCATGAAGATCGCAATAATTGGAGCAAAAGGATATCCAATCGTTTACGGAGGGTTTGATACCTTTGTCAAGGAATTGTCTGAACGCCTGGTAAAAAGAGATGTAACTGTTACAGTCTATTGTCACCGTGCCATGTTTACGGAGCGCCCCAAAATGGTAAACGGCATTCATTTGGTCTATACACCCGCGGTTGAAACAAAGATTTTAACACAACTTTCGCATTCGTTTTTTTCATTTATCCATGCCTGTTTTTCGGATGTTGACATCATATTAGCAGTCAATCCGGCTAATGGACCTTTTGGCTATCTGGCACGCCTGTTTGGTAAAAAATGCTTGATAAATATGGATGGGCTGGAATGGAAGCGGCCAAAATGGAAAGGGTTGGGAGCATTGTATTTTTTGTGGGCATCACGGATTGCAACCAAAGCCTTTCATCGAATTATCAATGATTCGGAAGAAATGCGAAAAGTTTACCTTGAACTTTTTCAAAAAGATTCACGTGTTATTGCCTATGGAGCCAACATCCGTTACTCTTCAAATCCGGGATTGATAAAAAAGTGGGGTATTGAGGCTGAAAAGTATTATTTAATTGTAGGTCGCATGATACCTGATAACAATGTTGATTTAATTATCAGGGGTTTTAGCCAGTCGAAAACTAACAAAAAGCTTGTGATTGTGGGCGATGCCCCATTTAATGATCGATATGCAAATCAGGTTAAGGCCATGAAAGAGCTGGATGATCGCTTGTTGTTTACAGGTTATGTAAATGATCAGGATGAGTTGGCCGAATTATATCACAATTGTTATATGTACGTTCACGGGCATGAATTTGGTGGAACAAACCCTGCTTTGTTAAAGGCCCTTGCGTATGGAACGGCGATTCTTGCCCTCGATACACGTTTTAACCGTGAAGTGTTACAGGAGGGAGAGTTTGGCCTTTTTTTTAAAAAATCAGAAGAAGACTTTTCAGAACGTATCGCTCAGTATGATAAGGACGAAAATCTGGTAATTTCAATGAAAGAAAAATCCAGAAATGGATTGTGGGAAAAGTACAATTGGGATGTCATTACCTCAAATTACATAGACGTATTTGCCCAGCTTACAGGGGGAAGTACATTGTCATCGTAGTGGAGTTTACCAGTGGCAATTGCCATTTTCGGTTAATGACTGAAGACTTTGACTTCAACGTTTTTAGAACAGGTATTCCAGTCTTATTCTACCGATAACGCTAGGTTTGTCATTACCTTTGGCAAAAGGCAATTGATTGGGGTAGGGGATTTTGAGCCATTGGTAGTTAAGGGACGTTACATGGGTCAAATCAGCAGAAAGACCGAAAGAAGAAAAGCGTGTCTGGGCATTGATATTGAACGTATAGTCTACCCAAAACTTCTGGAAATTCCCGATTGGGGTAAAATTATAGAAATAATAGTCCTTGTTGTGTTCCCACCTTTCTACTAATGTTCCGATGGAGTATTTATGGGAAATATAGCTAAGTGCCAAGGTTTGAAGATTTCCACCAGGCCCTATACCTGCACCTATTATCTGTCCCTTTTGTGTATAGCCGTGTCTTATTTGATCATGTATGTACCAACTTGTCAGGTTACTGGAGGAATGATGGGGGGGTTGTTGTAAATCGGTAATTTCTGCCTGGAACAATAGGGATGATTTTTTATTTTTCAGGTGTTGGTATCTCGAAAAACCAAGAATATAACCATAGCCTGTGCCGTTAGCACGTGCTGGATGCAGCCAACTAAAATTGTCATCGAAATTTCCAATTTCACAATATACCGACGAATTTTTCATTCGCCATTTCATATATACACTTGCGTTTTTGTCAATAATACTCTGTGCGTCGAACAAAGGGCTGTTTTTCATGAAAAGATCTCGCAGTAAGGGCAGATAGTTTTGTTGATACAGTACCTGTTGCCTGTATTGTTGAATGGTGCTTGAAAAGCCTAAAAACAGTCCGCTAATCCACTTTGGCTGATAGGAAACAGATAGTCCGTTTATGATCCGTGTGTCGTTTGGTTTATCAACGTTATATGATTTGTTTTGAAACAAATACGTTGGGTCGGTAGCAGGCAATCCGCTGTCTGTGAGCCTTCCCATAATAAATCGACTTTCAACAGTTCCGATTTTTATGTTAACCGGTTCCTCAGTTTGCAGTGACAAATGAGGAATTCCGGCTGCATTATTGGTCATGATCAATGAATTGAACTGACCAGGGCCCCACCAGAGATTTTCTGTTGAGATTCCAAATCCTATTTTTTTATAATTTAATTTCAAATAGGAATCACCGGGTAAAAATGTTGTAAGAGAAGAAAGATATTCAGGTGTATCTATGCGATTCCACCAATCGGATAATTTTGGAATGTTTAGTGAGGGATCCGTGTCGTAAAACGTTTCAAAATCTTTATTTTGATTGAAGAGCAATGAGGGACGTATTTGAAAAGAAACGAACCTAAAGAAATAGTGAAAACCA
>JAOUOM010000479.1 GCA_029880385.1 Cyclobacteriaceae bacterium
GCCTCCCCTTTTGCTTTACGGCGTATCATTTCGGCTTCTGCCTCCGCAGCTATTTCCACTTTTTCTTTGTCGATACGGGCCGGAATGACAATATCGGCTACCTGACTGGCCTGGTCACGTTCGGCACGGGCGTGTTCGGCTTTTTGTTCTGCCGCATAGGCTTCTTCCAGTGCTTTGGCCGTCTGTACCTTTTCAGCGGCGATAGCTTGTCGCTGTGCCTCTGCTTCCCGTTCACGGCGCGTGGCATCAGATTGCGCAATTTTGACCTTTGCCTCGTTTTCACCTTCCACGGCAATGGCATTGGCAGAAGCCACTTTTACCCGCTGTTCCTGATGTGCATTGGCCTCACCAATGGATCCATCACGTGTTTTTTCGGCTACACTCTGACGTGCATCGTTGATTGCTTTGGCTGCTGCTTCCTTACCCAGGGCTTCAATATATCCTGACTCATCTTTGATGTCGGTTACGTTGACGTTGATCAGCTTGAGTCCGATTTTTTTCAACTCTGCCTCCACATTTGAGGCGACATTTGCTAAAAATTTGTCCCGGTTATTGTTGATTTCCTCTATATCCATCGTGGCCACCACCAGCCTTAGCTGACCGAAAATGATGTCTTTGGCCAGGTCGTGAATATTATCCTGCGAAAGACCGAGCAATCGTTCGGCAGCATTGTTCATGATCCCTTCCTCTGTGGATATACCTACCGTAAAACGCGAAGGCACATCTACCCGGATATTTTGACGACTTAAGGCATTGGTCAACCCCACCTCTATGGAAATGGGTGTCAATTCCAAAAATTCATAATCCTGGATAATCGGCCAGATAAAGGCTGCCCCTCCATGGATACATTTGGCCGAACGGCCCTGCATATCATTCCCTTTGCCCACATTTCCATACACGACAAGGATCCGGTCGGATGGGCAACGTTTGTACCGCTGGAACAGACTGACCAGCATAACAAATATAAAGATGACTACAGCAGCAAAAATAAAGAGGAAAAAACCGGACATTAGTGATGAGGTTTAGATTTGGAAACTAATAAAATGGAATCATTTACGACATCCACAACCAATATTAAACTGCCCGTGGGTATGTCATCTTGTTCGTCGGTAATGGCATCCAGTTCACGGAACGAACCCTGAACCATCAGCTGGACTTTCCCGACAGCCGCGCGCTGAGCCCGTATAGGTAAATAGACTTCCCCCGTTTTGCCTATGGCATTTTTCAACAAAAAGGTACCACTGGATGCCAGTTTACTGAAATAATAAAACAGGGATGCCATCACTATCATCATGGCCAGACCAGCCACTACCGAGATCATCAACGTGACTGGAAGCCCAAAACCCGAATCGACGCAGGCAATTCCTGTCCAGGAAAACAGGGTGAAAAATGCAATAAAATTTTTAAGGCTGAAAAACTGAAATCCGATACCATGATCACCGGAAACGTCACTATCAGCTACATCCATTCCATCGGCATCACCGCCCACAAACGTCATGACCATTTGTGCTATAAACAAGATGGAAAAAGGTATGGCAATTCCCCAATAAATTTGGAGGGTCAGGCTTAGCCCAGACCACCATGATGCCAGGTTAAAATCCATTTTTTTTTGTTTGAGCCATTAAAATACACGTAAATATCCAAATTACCGTAACGGATCAAGGCATAAGCATGATATTTTTATAAAACGTATAAAATGCCACCGGAAAGGCCGGGATGTTTGCCTCATTGTTAGCTATTTTTGATAGATAAACTTGAAAGCCGGGAAATGTTATGAATGACCGAAGATGGAAATCACTGGATGAATCGACCGAAAAACGTCTAAATGAGCAAATAAAAATTGAAGCCGTCTCTGCTGCCCATTACCTGGCCATGGCCAGCTGGTGCGATCAGAATGGCTATGCCTACAGTGCCAAATACCTCCTTGATCAGGCGGAAGAAGAACGACAGCATATGATGAAATTTTTTACCTACGTGCTAGAAGTAGGCGGAGCTGCCAAATCGCCCGATATTCAGGGAATCCGACATGATTACGGGAGTTTTAAGGAAATTTTTGAAGTCATGCTCGACCAGGAAATCAGTGTCTCCCAATCCATCAATGAGTTGGTAGATCATTGCAATAAAGTAAAAGACCATACAACACAGAGTTTTTTGCGTTGGTTTGTGGACGAACAGCGTGAAGAAGAAGCCAATGCCCGTCGGGCACTTGAGTTGTTTCATGTGATTGGAAATGATGGCCCGTCGCATTACCTCATTGATCAGGAAATTGCCAAAATCAGGGCTACGCAGCCAAAAGAAAAATAATTTACTTTTTAAGGGGGAGGACTATGGTAAACTTCGTACCGACGCCCTCCTCGCTTTCACATTCAAGTTCACCTCCGTTCATTCGGACAAAATCACGCGTAATCACCAACCCAAAGCCGGTCCCCTGCTCCCCTTGTGTGCCTGATTTTGTAGTCAATATGCCATTTTCAGCCAGTGAATTGTACCACGTAAGGTTCATGCCTACGCCTTCGTCCCGTATACTCAGGTACACGGTTTCCTGCTTGGCCGATGTAGCGATATAAATGGTTTTGCCAGAATGTGAAAATTTAATGCTGTTGGAAAGCAGGTTGCGAATTGTGGTACTAATCATTTCACGATCGGCATAGGCAGCCGAATGCCGGATATCGGTAGAAATGACCAGGTTTTTTTCTTTGATAGGCTCCGAAAAGAAATTGACATTTTCCTCAATCAGATCTTCCAGATCCAACCATTGTTTTTTTACATGCATTCCTTCCAATTGCGTGACTGCCCATTTCAGTAACTGGTTCATTACATCCGAACTGGTCTTTAATCTCGCATCAATTAGCTTGACAAAAT
>JAOUOM010000480.1 GCA_029880385.1 Cyclobacteriaceae bacterium
GAAATCCCCAACCGGAGCCTGTGGACTCGATGCCCGCAAAGCAGGATGGGCATCGGGGATGGCCGCTGCCGTGTAAAAGCCCGGGTACGAAATGCCCCACTGCCCCACTTTTCCATTATGTCCCTTTACGTTCTTTAGCAACCACTCAATGGTATCAAACGTGTCCGAACTTTCATCCACATCTCCCTTTTTGTTGCCCGGGATATTGGGCCGCATGTTGTCAAACTCCCCCTCCGACATATAGCGTCCCCGCACATCCTGGTAGACAAATATGTAGCCATCCTCCATCAGGAACGACGATGGCCCCAACGAACGCGCAAACTGGTCTTCCCCATAGGGCCCGATACTGTAGCATGTCCGCTTCATCAGCATCGGATAGGTCCTGGATTTGTCCTTAGGCGAATATACCTGGGTAAACAGGGTGGTACCATCTCGCATCGGGATTTCATATTCCCTTTTGTCATAATGCCTGCGTACATAATCCGTGTCTTGCGCCTGGCCGGCCAGTAGGATCACCAGCGCAAGGGCAGAAAGTGTCTGTTTCATCTTCTTAATCTTATATGCTTTACGAAGCTACCCAAATTCCTTTTTTGAATCAGCGCAGATTGTATAAAAGGCGCGTACCAAATGGGAGCAGCCGCAATAAAGGTTGACAGGGTACCTCGGGCTGTCGTACCGTCATTCGATGACGCCCACTCGTCTACCCACAAAGCCTGCCCACACACCCCCCTCGCGCCGGGCTCAGCCTCGCCCCTACACCTCAACCCACCCGCAGGCGGGTCTTCGCCATCGGCTTTCGGCCATAGGAAATTCCTGCGGCCTGCTGGCCGATAACGTAAAATTTGGCTGCCCAGCCGCATAAAGGACGGACTTTGGTTAGTTTTGAAGCCATATGTATGTCCGATGACGTTTGTCCCTATGAAAAAATACCTTATTTACAGCCTCGCCCTCATGGCCTTATTCGCCTGCCAGCCACCACGCCCTGCCCAGCAAGTTGAAACCCAATGGGTCAGCTTATTTGACGGCAAAAGCCTGGAAGGCTGGACCATCCGAATAGTCGGAAAAGAACTGAATGAAAACTTCGGCAACACATTCCGGGTGGATAGTGGCCTGCTCAAGATACGATACGACCAGTACGAAAGCTTCGATGGCCAGTTTGGTGCCCTTTATTACAACACGCCTTTTACCAACTACCGGTTGCGGGTCGAATACCGCTTTGTCGGCCAAACGGCACCGGGAGCACCGGAATGGGGCTACCGCGACAGTGGCGTACAATACCACGGCCAGTCACCACAGGCCATGGAGGCCGGCCAGTCGTTTCCGGTATGCCTGGAGTATAACCTGCTCGGCGGCAATGGGACAGACGAACGCCCAAACGGGCAGATTTGTGTGCCCGGAACAACCGTAGAAACGGGGGCCGGACGCAATACCTCTTTTTGCACCATGCCCGATGTACGACGAACCTTTCCTGGTGACCAATGGGTGACCCTTGAGATCGAAGTGCAGGATACCGTGATCTCGCACTATGCCAATGGGGAACTTCTTCTCACCTACTACAATCCCCGCTACGATAGCACACATGCCATTGCCCGTACGCTCATAACCAATGACAATGACCGCATAGCCGGCGGCTATATTTCGTTGCAATCCAACAGCCAGCCCATCGACTTCAGAAAAATAGAAATACTGGAATATTAACGGCCAAAAGCCCTCTGCCCAGCCCTGGGCGTGGGCAGCACGCAGGCCGGCGGGGAGCACAGGCGTACAGCGGCTTAAGGGCCAGCGGGGTACGCTCCCCTTTGTTTTTCAGCTCCCTTTTGGGCTTATCTGATCCATAGCCCGCTCGGCAATGGCGGTAATGGAAAGGGAGGGGTTCACACCCGGGTTGGCTGAAATCATGGCACCATCCACTACCCACAGGTTTTCGTAGCCATACACCCGGTTGTCTGGACCGATCACGCCTTCGTTGGCATTTTTTCCCATCACCGCCCCACCCAACAGGTGGGCCGTGGAAGCCGTGCCCGCCAGTACCTGCACCGACAAGGCCGTGGGCAGGCCGCCAACGATCCGGGCATAGCGCCGGATGAGGTCATTGGACTCAGGGATATCGGCCATGGGCTTTTCGGACGTACGTGCCACCGTTGACAGCCCCCCCAACCCGTTTTTGCGAAACGACAGGGTGCTATCGAGTGTCTGCATGAAGAGCAATACGGAGGTGCTCCTGGCCCAGTCGCGCACGGTAAAGAGACGGAAATACCGGACGGGTGAGCGGAACAGCACTCCCAGCATCTTAAAAAAACGTATCAGCCCATTTGCGCCGCTTACGTGTGGCAAATGGCTGAGCCGCCAGAAACCGGAACCTTTGGCATAGCGGACAATTTCCAGGTGGCTGTTGTCATCGGAATGGAGGATGGAACCTATGGCCACTCCGCGAGAGTGATCCTGGTTTTTGTCGAGGGTAGTCACACTCACGAGTGTCTCGTTGTTGGTACGGATGTCCTTTCCGACCCGGTCCGACAGCCGGGGGAGGCTGGTCTGCTTTAACCGGAGGAGCAGGGAAATGGTGCCCAGTACGCCGCCGGAAAAAATGACGCTTTTGGCCGTAAGGCTTTCCCTTTTTTTATTCAGACGGGTAGATGAACGGAAACTGACCCGGTATCCTGTTTCACCCCGATCATTGTCAAGGGGTCTTACGTCGATCACCTCACTCTCGGCCAGGATGGTTGTGCCCAGTGACTGTGCCAGGTGCAGGTAGTTTTTGTCGAGGGAATTTTTGGCCCCCACACGGCAACCTGTCATGCATGCCCCACAAAACGTGCAACCTGTCCGTTGAGGGCCTTTTCCGTCAAAATACG
>JAOUOM010000481.1 GCA_029880385.1 Cyclobacteriaceae bacterium
CAGGTGATAGGCAGCATTTCGGTGGTGGCATTCAGTTTCATGGTACAGGATCCCAGTGAGATCATGGAATGTACCAGTGAAAGGTCCTTATTTTCCAACCGTCGGATATAGCGCAACATTTCATGTTCTGCATGGTAGGACTGAAAAACCGGGTGCTGAAGGAAGTCCTGGTTCCGAATTCTTTCAAACGCTATTGGGGCATGTGTATCAATGGCGATTGTCTGCTTTCCGAGGGCTTCTGCAAAAACAGTGATCACACGCTGTACATCTGACGCATCATGCGTCTCATCAAAGGAAATTCCAATGGTACCATCGGCTAAATACCGCAGATTTACCGATTCCCTTGCGGCAATTTCTTTTAGTTTCCGGACATCAGGAAAGGAGAGGCTGAGGGTATCAAAAAAAGATTTATTTTGATTGATGACGCCAAGTCTTGCCAAAGCCTGTGAAGCCGCTTGCGCCATGGCATGTATCCGTAGCGCAATTGCCTGAAGTCCATTTGGTCCATGGTAGACTGCATACATGGATGAAATGACGGCCAGTAACACCTGGGCTGTACAAATATTTGAAGTCGCACGCTCCCGTTTGATGTGTTGTTCGCGGGTCTGAAGTGCCATACGATAGGCCTTATTGCCTTCGGCATCCATGGATACCCCGATAATGCGGCCCGGGATCGAACGACGGTACTCTTCACGTGTACTGAAATAGGCAGCATGGGGACCGCCAAAACCCATGGGGACACCTAAACGCTGGGTGGTTCCGATCACCACGTCGGCTCCCCATTTTCCAGGAGGGTCAAGTAATGTCAACGCCAGCAAATCGGATGCAACAGCCACCAACATGCCTTTTTCTTTTGCTTTCGCTACGATGGATGTGGTATCGATGACCGCACCTTTATCATTGGGGTATTGAAAAAACAGGCCAAATATGTCTTCCCGGTCAAGGTCGACCGTGGAGATATCCCCTATTTCCACTCCTATTTCCTGTGGGATTGCACGCCCAAGTACAACCTCAAGCGTTTGCGGGAAAACATGCTGGTCGATAAAGATGGTTCCTGCACTTTTCCTGGTGCCTTTTCTAAGGCCATAGAGCATGGTGATGGCTTCAGCAGCGGCCGTTCCTTCATCAAGCAGCGAGGCATTTGCAATTTCCATACCCGTCAGCTCACTCACCATCGTCTGAAAATTGATCAGTGCTTCCAGCCTTCCCTGTGCGATTTCTGCCTGGTAGGGTGTGTAGGCGGTATACCATCCCGGATTTTCAAGGATGTTTCGTTGAATGACGGGAGGTACAACACAATTGTAATAACCCTGTCCTATGAAGGAATGGGCTATTTTATTTTTAGAAGCAATTTTTTTGAGTTGGGACAGGTAGTCCTTTTCACTTAATGCAGGAGCTAATATCAGTTGGTTTGAGAGTCGTATACTTGCCGGGATCGTCTGGTCGATCAGTTCGTCCAGGGAAGGAACCCCAACGTGGGCAAGCATTTGGGTGATTTCGTTTTCAGATGGGGCATTGTGGCGTTTTTCAAATGCCTCTCTTTCATTCAGGTTTATGTTCATTTTAAAGGTATAGGGGAAATAAAATGGAATGCAAAAGTAAAATCTTTTAGGAACAATCAATTGAAAAATCGATTTCAGGATAGACTTTACGGAAATCATTAGATTTGAGGAAACAGAGGCCAAAACAATGAAAAAATTACACCTAGTATTACTCCTGATTCTTCCGGTTTTGGGAAATTGCCAATCCGTCACGGCAACGAGATATGTAAACAACATTTCTGTAGATGACCTGGAGGCGCGTTTGTCAGTTCTGGCTTCAGATAGCCTTGAGGGCAGGGAAACAGGGATGCCGGGCCAAAAAAAAGCGGCCAAATTTATTGCTTCACACTTTGAATCCATTGGCCTGACCCCTCCGGTTCAGGAAGGTGAAGACCAACGTTCTTATTTCCAGCCTTATGCAGTTTACATGCTAAACTGGAATGCGGTTTACCTCAAACGCGGGCAAACCAGGTTTAACAATTTCGACGGGTTTGTTTATTTGTCAGAGACAGGAACCAACGGCCAGGAGCCGATTGATATCCTCTTCATTGCAGCGAATAAATCCCCTCATGGCGAAACCAAAGGAAAGTATTTGGCTTTTCTGGCAACAGAAAGTGAACAGGAAGGATTGATCAGTAAGTTTTCTGTCTATGAACCGGCCGGCTATGTGTTTATTTCAAAAAGTGAAAAGGATTTCGATAAAGCAATAAAAACTGCCGACCTGATCCGGCGCAAAAGCAGGCGGCCACAGTCCGCTCTCCCTGAGGGAGGAGTGAAAATACTGGCTCTGACAAAGGAAAGGGCTTCGTGGATTTTTGATCAGCCAGTCGAAAAACTTAGAAATGGCGACAAGGCATCCGTTGATTTTAATGCCGAGCGGGAGGTATCGGTCATTCATTCAGAAAATGTAATGGGCTATCTGAGGGGAACAGAGTTGCCGGATGAATGGCTGGTCATCACAAGCCATTATGATCACATCGGCATTACAAATGGGCAGATAAATAACGGTGCTGATGATGACGGTTCCGGCACAACAGCTGTAATGGAAATGGCCGAAACGTTTGCGCAGGCGGCAAAAAATGGAGATGGCCCTCGCAGAAGTATCTTGTTTATGTGTGTTTCGGGTGAGGAAAAAGGTCTCCTGGGCTCCAATTATTACACAAACAATCCGGTTATTCCCCTTAGTCAGACCATTGTCAACCTGAATATTGATATGATAGGCCGTACGGATCCCAAACATGAAGGGGGGGAAGATTACATCTACATCATTGGTTCGGATAAATTGTCCAAAGGACTTCATGCATTATCC
>JAOUOM010000482.1 GCA_029880385.1 Cyclobacteriaceae bacterium
CATATTGCCAACCTCCGGCAGGGGTTCTTCCTCAAACCTGATCCCTGCTTCCGTGGTATTGGAAATGACCATTTGCAACTGAGGGTTTTGAGCCAGCACAAAATAGTCCATAGGGTTTTCATAGGGATTAATGACTTCCTGGATACAGGAAATCAGCCGGATGCTGTCGGTTTTCCTGCCTTGGTGAATTCCGCGCATCTGGTGATGGTACAGGCCCTGTTGTGCCCGGTGTATGTCGGTATTGCCACGAGGCGTAGGCTGGATAACGGCTACACCGGCATCAAATCCTTCTTTTTCATTTAGCAGATCTATGGCCCAATCAGCAAAAGCACGTAGAAAATTGCCCTCACCTATTTGCATGATACGAATTGGCAATAGGGCAGGGCGGCTGGCGGTAGTCCGGTTGAGTGGGCGCATGATGTGGTTTTAGGTTCTATTGAAAATTGAGGGCATTACTTTTTCAGTGAATTGCGTGCTTGCTGCAGGAGGACGATCAGGTCATCAATTTCTTTTCTGCTACTGGCATAGTTGGTGATACAGGCCCTCAGGTTTGGTTGCCCGTTTACTGAATATTGTGAGATCCAGGCCTGGCCCGATTCGATTATTTTCTGGTGGATTTTGGAATGAAACAATGGGTCTGTACTAAAATCGGGATCGTGAAAACATGCGATGGGCAGAGCGGTTTCATTGGCCAGGTGCCATCCGTTTTCCTTTAATTTTTCTTTCAGGTAGCTGCCTATAGCCGTGATGTGGCGTACCATATCGCGCAAACCATCCCAGCCAAGCATCAGGAGGATCATATAAAAACGAAGCCCGATAAACCGTCGCGACCATTGGATGGAGTGGGCAAAGGGGTCATTTACCTCCATGTCGTGGGCCTCTTTGGGCATGTAATCTGCCGTGATTCGAAACGTTTGTGATAAGATCGCGGAATCGGACGTCAGAAAAAGACTGGTGCCCATCGGTGCCGAGAACCATTTGTGTATATCGAGCGTGATCGATTGGCTTTTTTCAATACCGGAAATCAGGTTTTGCTGATCCGGATCCACGATGATGGCCCCTCCATAGGCACCATCTACATGAAACCAGAGGTCGTAGTGCTGGCAGATGGCAGCTATTTCCGGCAATGGATCAATGGCTCCCGTACCGGTAGATCCGGCATTGGCAATGACCATAAAAGGGTAGTAGCCGTTTTCAAGGTCTTCCTTGAGTTGTGCCAAAAGCCTGTCGGGGATCATTCGCTGGGAAGAATCTACCGGGATGTGACGGACAGCCTGAAGCCCGAGTCCGCATACCCGGGCTGCCCGTACCACCGAGTGGTGCGCTTCTGCGGAGCAATACAATACCGGGTGGGACTTCAGGGATTGGATACCGGTTGTGGCATAGTCTGGAAAATAGCGGTTTAAGGCACACAGGACGGCCGTCAGGTTTGCTTCGGCTCCTCCGCTACAGAAAGTCCCGTCGGCTTGGGGGCGATGGTAGCCAAACTTTGCGGCCATTTCCCGTATCACATGATTTTCGGCTTCGGTAGCAAAAGGGGCATGACTCCAGGCGGCCATTTGCGGATTGAATACGGCCGTGATCACATCGGCAAGTATCCCCGGAAAAACAGGACGCGGATTGAACAGTCCAAAGTAGGAAGGATGTGTGGTGTGGACGGTATACTGCCGGAGACTTTCGATTACGTGGCGGACAGCATCAGTCTTTGGGATTGCCCTGGAAAAGTCATAGATGGAGGCATTATCTTTGATTTTCCGGAAGTCGAGTGAGGGCGAGGCCCGGTTTTTTTCACTGTTTTGATAGTGGTTTTCAAGTAGTTGCAGGGTAAAGTTCCATAGTTGCGCACGTTCGTCGGGTAGTAAGTCCAGAAGGTCTCGGTTCATTTCCATATCCGAAGAAAAACCGAAAAAAAATCATTTCCAAACCAGCCGTGATTGTGTTCATACATCAAATTTTCCCATTCAGCCGAAATCGGCTATGCAGGACTGAATACTAAGGTTCAAATGGTTAATTTTTCAAAAAGATTTGGGATAAATAACTCATTTCAATATCAGTTATTCACGACAAATGCGTTTTTTTTTGTGTTATTTTGACTAGGGGATATTGAATAAATATTGGAATATACTGAGTAGTCTGGGTGTATCCTTGGATATGAGCTTTATGCGCAGACGTGAACTGGTTTTTAACAACCAGTTCAATGTGGCATTGGTTGTGTTTTGCTTTATTATTCTGTTGATAGATTCCACTAGTTTATGGTATTCTTCAGGAATTGAGTCATTGGTGTTTTTTGGCCCAACTCATAGTCTTTCTTTTGAATTTTTCCTGACGCTGATAGTGGCTGTAATCAACCTTTTTCTGAATAGCAAAGGCTACTTTAAAGTATCGCGAATTGTGGTATCATTTGTGCCGCTTTTTTTGCTGATCATATTGCCGCTGATGGCAAAAGGTGTATTGGAAGGTTTTTACCTATGGTTTCCCTATGAACCAATTGGCTTTATTTTACTGCCCATTTTGCTGTATAACCACAAAGAGGATCGGATACTTTATTGGTTAAGTTTTTTTTACTGCTTTTTCTTTATCGTTTTTTCGAAAGAAATCCTTGATTACTATTCAGGATATTCGCTGGATATTCTCAAATCCGTGGAGAAATATGTGCTTTTTTACAGGGTAGCTCCCATGATCCTGGCACTCTTTATTTTTTTGAGTGTTAGTTACCTGAACCAGCAATTAAATACCTACACCTATCGATTGAAAAAAAGGAATGAAAAATTAAAAAAGACAATCAAGGAACTGAATTTGACGCAATCTCAATTGGTATCCAACGAAAAAATGGCAGTAATTGGTCGC
>JAOUOM010000483.1 GCA_029880385.1 Cyclobacteriaceae bacterium
GTGATCATTATGTAAAAATATACGTTAATTTAGGCTTTTACTTTTTAAAGATTAGCGCAGGTTAACAGAACAAACAGGATGTTTAACAAACTAGCAAAGGCAGCAAATTTAGCCCTCAATTTCCTGGGCTTTTATCCGACTGTACTTTTTATCAATTTGAGATCGTTGGGATGGTATGTTCGTGATTTTTTAAAACTGAAAAGGCAGATAAAAGAATCCGGTAATCCGTTTGGTTTTGGTATCCCCCAGCCGGTGCTTTCCGATAAATACGTAGCAAGTGGTGTGTTGTCGGGACATTATTTTCATCAGGATCTGTGGGCCGCAAGAAAAATATTTGCGCATCAGCCCCAAAAACATGTCGACATAGGATCACGGGTAGATGGTTTTGTGACCCATGTGGCTTCTTTTCGTGAAATTGAAGTGTTCGATATACGAAAGACCGAGGTGGTCATTCCAAACATTCGGTTTGTTCAGGCGGATTTTATGAAATTCGACGAACAATTGGTTCATTATACGGATTCGCTTTCATGCCTGCACGTCATCGAGCATTTTGGCCTTGGCCGTTATGGTGATCCTGTAGATGCCAATGGTTACCTGACCGGACTGGACAATTTGTACAGGTTGCTGGCACCGGGAGGGAAATTTTATTTTTCAACCCCGATCGGCCCCCGGCGTATTGAATTCAACGCTCACCGCGTTTTTGACCTCAGATACCTCCATTCTTTGTTTGCCGACAAATACAGTATTGACTCGTTTGCCTACGTTAATGACCGTGGGGAACTGGTCAGCGACGTGGATCTGGCGGAAGGGTTTGACGGTAACTTCGGGTGCAGGTTTGGCTGTGGACTTTTTGAAATGACTAAGCGGTAGGGCTGCCTTTTTTTATGGCCAGGTAATTTATGTTCATATAAATTTCGCGCATTTCATTGTAGGACGGGATGTGGGCCAGGCCGTCTTTCAAAATCCGGTAAAGGTTGTAGTTTTCATGTAGCAGGTTCCAGAAATCCCTGAAATTGGTTCGTGAATCGATATTCGTTCCGCCAAATTCAAACTGGATGGCCCCAATGTTTTTGTTTTCAAGCATCTGCCGGGCTCCCTTCAGCGTGGCCAGCTCGTTTCCTTCAATGTCAAGCTTTAGGAAATCGATGAATGTAATCTGATGTGCCTCGCAAAACCGGTCGATGGTTTCAATGGTGATTTCTTCTTTTTCGGTCTGATCAATCTGGTAATGGGTCAGGTCACGTTTGAACACTGAAGCCAGACTGCTACGGTCATGATAATGATAGAGGGTCAGGGTGCCGTTCTGTTCACCAAGTCCCATATTTTGCAGTTGTACACGTGGTTCCCTGATACGATCCCGGAGAATGGCAAAGGTGGCCTTTGATGGTTCAAAGGAGTAGATTGACCAGTTAGGTGGGAGTGCATGTAGTAGTTTTTGACAATATTGCCCGATATTGGCCCCCACATCGAAAACCACAGGTCGTTCGTTTTTTGTTATTTTACGGATGTAGCGAATGGTTGCCACTTCACCACTACTTTCCGGGCTTCCCCCATTTCCATAGTTCATCCCTGATAATCCAATTTTGAATAGCAATTCAAATGCTGGCTGCAGGATTTTGTACCCCGCAATGGAGTTGAAGAGGCGTGTAATATATTTTCTAATCATTGGCGTAAAAATAAGGGAATATTCACGACAGGTGTAGGGTGGGTGCGTCAGGATTGGAAAATACGCTTTGCCTTCTGAAAAAACAGGTCAATCAGCTGATTTACTTCGGGTGAAACCCGCACGATGTAGATCAGGGCAACAAAAAGTATTGAGGTGCCAGCCGAGCGGATCAGGATGTTTGGGACGGGCGATGCGCCTATCGGCAAATAATAGGCAACTATAAAAACAGGCACCGATATGAAGACTAAATAGAGGTGTTTTTGGGTAAAGGGGCTCATACGCAGCTTGACAAAAACGGCCAGAACCCGGAGGCCCATGTTTAGAAATGTGGCTGCCAGCAAGGCAATACCAGCTCCGGTGATGCTCCATATGGGTATAAACAATGCGTTGAGGACAATAAGTGCCACAGCTCCGATCACCATGATCACAATATTGTCTGCCTTGTATTTTGAATACAGGATAATCTCGGCAGATATACCACTGACCATCGAGATTATTTTGCTTATGGATACCAGTATGATCAATAAAAATCCCTGCATAAATACTTCGCCCTTAGGGATAATGTGAAACAGGTCGGATACGTTGGTAATGATGCCAATGGCCAGCAGAAACCCGATTGCACTCAGGTTCAGGGACGATGATCGGTAGGCATCGGTTACTTTGTCCATCTCATTTTTCTTGAAATTATCGGAGATAAAAGGCGAAATTATCTGCGTGATGACCCGTCGGGGTAGCTCGATGATGGCACCGATAAATACAGCAATGGTAAAAATCCCATTTGCTTCCAGCCCAAGGTATTTGGTCGTCTGAAAGTAACTGATGTACATCAAAATCGAACTGCCAACGGTCAAAACAAGGGAATAACCACTGAACCGTGTCAGTTTGCTTAGCCAATCATGGCTGAGCCTGTAAAAATCCCACTGCCAATGCATGGGGTATTTCAGCTGTATATAGATGATCAAAAGAAGGAGCGTGAGAAAATAATTTATCCCCACTAATGACATAAACAGGTCAAAGGACACGATGCCATAGCCGTAGAGAACCAGCAGGATGAGATTGACAAGGCGGAGAAGGATTTCATTAAGGAAATTCTGGGCTGTGATGTTGTAATGGGTCCATAAATAGGTCCCCAGATAATTAAAGAGGCTCTGGGTGATAAAGATTACCAGGGTG
>JAOUOM010000484.1 GCA_029880385.1 Cyclobacteriaceae bacterium
CAGTCCTGAAACGTAGGTGAGTAGTTGCTTTGAGGCCGTGTTTAGTTCCACACCTACGCTGTTTACGCAGTTCATGACCACGTCATCCAGTGTTTTCTTGAGTTCGTTTTGATCCACATCGTGCTGGTACTGACCCACACCAATTGATTTAGGGTCAATTTTTACCAGTTCTGCCAATGGATCCATGAGCCGGCGGCCAATAGATACCGCACCTCTTACGGTGACATCATGATCCGGAAATTCTTCGCGTGCCACGTCAGATGCCGAGTAGATGGAGGCACCACTTTCATTGACCACTGCGACCAAAACAGAGGAGGGTAGTTCCAGATTTTTTATAAACTGTTCACTTTCGCGGCTGGCAGTTCCATTCCCGATCACAATGGCCTCCAGCGAATGTTTTTGCAGCAAATGTCGTACAGTTTCCCCCGAACGATAGGTGTCACGCTGTGGCTCATTGGGATAAATGACCGTATGCTCCAGTAATTTCCCCTGTCTGTCCAAGCAGACAAGTTTGCATCCGGTCCGAAAGCCGGGGTCAAGGGCAAGGACGGATTTCTGGCCCAATGGGGCAGCCATCAGAAGTTGCTTCAGGTTTTCAGCAAAAACCCGGATGGCCTCTTCATCGGCTTTTTTCTTGGTGGCCAGGCGGGCTTCGGTTTCAATGCTGGGTTTCAGCAGCCGTTTATAAGAGTCTTTGATGGCCAGGTCTACCTGTTCGCCGGCTGCATTGTTGGCAGTGAGGTATTTGCGTTGGATACGCTGAATGGCATCGCCTTCCGCTGGTGAAATGTCCACAATAAGGAACATTTCCTTTTCACCCCGGCGAATGGCCAGCAGGCGGTGTGAAGGTATTTTTTTTAACGGTTCGCTCCACTCAAAATAGTCCTTGTATTTTGCGGCTTCTTCTTCTTTTCCTTTTACTACACGACAAGTGATAATGGCTTCTGACAGGAATAGTTCCCTGACAGTCTTCCTTACCTCCGCATCTTCATTTATTGTTTCGGCAATGATATCACGGGCACCCTGAAGGGCATCTTCCCGTGTGTGGACTTCTTTTTCAGTATTTATAAAGGTAGCGGCAAAATCGTCAATGTCAAACCGCTCCTGTTTAAGCAAGCGAAGGGCCAGGGGTTCAAGGCCACGTTCACGTGCCACAGAGGCGCGGGTTTTGCGTTTGGGTTTGTAGGGCAGGTACAAGTCTTCCAATAGGGTCATGGTTTCGGCGGCCATGATTTTTTTCTCCAGTTCGGGTGTGAGTTTTTCCTGTTCGCGGATTGACTTAAGAATGGCGTCCCGTCGCTTATCGAGATCACGCAATTGAGCCAGGCGGTCCCGGATTGAGGTAACGGCCACGTCATCCAGGCTTCCGGTTTTTTCTTTGCGGTATCGGGAAATAAAGGGCACCGTTGCGCCTTCGTCCAATAATTCGATGGTTGCTTCTACCTGTGATGGCCGGATGCCTAATTCTCCTGCTATTTTTTGTTGATACTGGTTCATGCTACTTTTTTGACAATGCGTCGCCAAAAATAGTAGTTTGGCTGAATTATTTTTGATCAATATTTGTCTCTAGTAAAGTTAGCCCTCGCAAGGGCTTCATAGACTGACGGTTACTTATATGAATAAAAAATTGAAAAGGGAATTGACCGAATGGGTCATATTTTTCGGAATAATCGGAACCCTCTACCTCACGGGGCTGCATACGACTGTGTTTGGGACATTACAACGGGGTATTTTGGCTACGGGGCTGTTTCGACCGGATGTCGAAATGGAAGAAACATCACAGGCCAGCTACAACCTGTTGCTGATGGATGCCGATGGAAATGAAGTTGACCTGCACGATTGGCAGTCCGAGACTATTTTTATCAATATGTGGGCGACCTGGTGCCCTCCGTGTATTGCCGAAATGCCTGACATCAACCGCCTGTATGCCGAGGTAGGCGGTGAGGTGAAATTTGCCATGATTTCACTCGATGATGATCCCCAGAAAGCCATTGATTTTGTAAAGAAAAAAGAGTTTGATTTTCCCGTATATTTTCTCCGGAGTGCATTGCCCCGTGTATATGCCTCACAGTCCATTCCCACTACTTTCGTGATTTCGCCGGAGGGGAAAATTGTCGTAAAGAACAAGGGGATGGCTCAGTATTACAACGATGCATTTGTGACGTTTTTGCGTGGTTTATGAAGCCAGGAGGTTGGCAATTTGCATAGCGGTAAAGCGGAGATTGGGCCGGGTACGTGAAATTGCGGTTTTGAGGGGGTATAGCTTGGAGTTAATGGGGAATACCGCGTCAAAATAGGAGATCGACGGATTGTAGTCATCGCTGATTTGTCCACAGATACCGATTACTTTTTTGCCGGCATCCCGTGCATAGCGTGCCACGATGCCCGGACCTTTGCCAAAGCCGGTTTGGGAATCTATCTGCCCCTCGGTTGTGATGACAATATCTGCGTTTTGCAAGGCCTGATGAAACCCCGCAATGGACAAAATTTCTTCACCGCCTTTTTTGATTTCGGTATTGAAAAAGGCAGACAGGCCGGCAGGTACCCCACCACTTGCCCCACTACACTGGCGATCGCGGATGTTTTTGCCGCTGCAAGACTCCAAAAGGCCTACCCAATGGCTCATGCTTTGTTCAAACAATGCCAGTTCATCATGGCGGATACCTTTTTGGGGGCCAAATACCGAGATGGCACCCTGACTGCCTAGCAGCGTGTTTTCCACGTCTGCCAGCAGGTGGATTTTTACATTCTGGAGGGTTCGGCTGGCCATTTCCGCATCCAGCTTGTCAATTTTATGAAAATCACATGGGCCGGTAGGCTCGAATATTTTTCCTTCT
>JAOUOM010000485.1 GCA_029880385.1 Cyclobacteriaceae bacterium
TCCGGGTAGCCAAGGTCCGGGTCAAAATCCGGATCCTGGGGTGCACGGAAACGTAAACCACTGGACATATGGAGGATATCGCGGATCCTGATTTGTGCGCGTCCGTCCCCTTCCTTTTGCCATTCGGGAATGGGGGCGGGCTGATCCAATGTGTAGACTCCCTGCTGCATGAGTACGCCGAGCAGGGTAGCCGACAGGCTTTTGCCCATTGACCAGCTTTCCAATGGGGTGTCTTTGGTGATACCCTCACCATAGCGTTCGCCGATGATGCGTCCTTTGTAGGTGATGACAAATGCGGCTGTCATGCCTGCACCTTCAAATGCGGCATCTATGGCTTGTGCCAGTTTGGTGCTGTCAAGTTGCGGGGGCAGGGGGTTGGTCGTGTGCACATCGCCCATGGGCCAGGGTGTGGTGTTGGCATCGGGCAGGTTTCGGGAAATGACGGCAGGCTGAAAGTATACAGTATCAGCGTCGAGGGGCAGGGTGACACAACCCTGGCTTTGGTCGCCCAGGTATTTGGCGGTACGTGTGGTGCCATCCGGCAGTGTGACGGACACGGTTTTGTTTTCATAGTCTACCACGGGTTTTGCCACTTTTGACCGTTGGTCGAAGGGGCTAGAAAATCCTCCGACATTGGTGGCCGCAAATTCAGGATCGAGTCCGGTGATAAATACGGCTGAGCACATGATTTTGACATAGCCGCCGGTATGATGGGCCAGGGCATCACCGGGAACGGGCTGGTAGGGAGTGTCCAGTTCGAAGGAATCGGCACGGGCAATCATCCGAGCGCGGGCTTCGGCGGCCGGATCGGAGGGAGTGGAAACCGGGGCGGAAGGCTGGCACGCTAGCAGTATGCATGCCAGGGAGGTGTAGATGGCCAAAAGAAAACGAAACGAATCCATAGGAAGATATTTTATGATCGGATGAAAATATAGGGATTCACCGACAGATAAAAAAGCAAAGGATGTACCAGCGGATGGCTTAGTCGCGCCTTGGTTGCCAACCGGGTGGATTCAAATGGATGAGGCTACGTTTCAGGCTTCGGCCAAGGAATCATTTTTTTGGTGGATGGGCATCTGAATGAAAAAGGTGGTTCCCTGGTCGGAAGTTTCAAACTGGATGGTTGCGTGATGGCTGTCCATTATGCCTTTGGAAATGGAAAGCCCTAACCCGGTACCGGTTCCCACGTCCTTGGTTGTAAAAAACGGATCAAAAATTTTACTTTGCACTTCTTTGGGAATTCCTTTTCCCGTGTCAGAAATGGATATCTGAAAATTATCATTTTCCATTCGGGTAGTTTTAATGGTGATCTTTCCATTTTTTTGAATGGAATGAATGGCATTGTCCAGAATATTGACAATTACCTGGCTGATTTTACCCGGCATACAGTCTACCATTTGGTTATTGGTATACTCCCGGATCATTTCTATTCGGTTTTTATGCTTATGAAGAAGTAGCGTGATGGATGATTCAATGATTTTATGGATTTCGTAGGACTGGAACTTTTTCTCTTCATTGTGTGAAAAGATTTGTAACCCTTTTATAATGGTGGAAGTTCGTTCAATTCCATTATGTATGGTCTTTAATAATTTTGCCTGTTCACGAACTAAAAAATCATATTGGATTTTGTCTTTCTCCTGAATGCGAAGGTTGTTGAGTTCATCTATCAGATTTTTATTGTCCTGGATGTCACCGTTTTTTGTGGCAGTAATTATTTTTTCCCAAGATTCATTCATGATGGTGTCAAAAGCCTGAAGGTCTTTTATGTTATCGTCGATGGCATTGATACTCCCATTTATAAAATTGATTGGGTTGTTGATTTCATGTGCAATTCCGGCAGTCAGAACCCCAAGGGATGCCAGTTTTTCAGATTGAACCAGTTTGGATTGGGTTTGTTTTAGATGATTGAGTGTATCCTGTAGGGCACTGTTTTTTTGTTCGGTTTCCTCTTTTTGCAGGGCCAGTTCGTTGGTACGATTTGCTACCGTTTGTTCCAATCTTAGGTTTCTTTCTTTGATCGTTTTTATTCGAAAATGGATCGTGCCGATAACGATGAGAGCAATCATGATGAATTCGCTGGTCCTCACCCACCATTTTTGCCACCAGGGTGACAAAACGGTGATGGCGAGTGAAGAGCCTTTTTCCTTTATGCACTGATTGTTTTGGACAGGGTAGACCACAAATCGATAGGATCCGGGCGAAAGGTTGGTGTATCGAACGCTGGTTTCAAGGCGGTTGGTAAACCACTCCTGGTCAAACCCTTCCAGCATATAGCAGTAGCTGTTGTGCCCTGTTCCGGTGAAATCCAGTTCCGAAAACTCAAATCCAATCGTATTTTGGTTATATTTCAACGTGATATCCCTGGTTTCGCTAATGTTTTGTTGCAAAATACCATCTGGTGTTATGGGTACTTCTTTGTCGAAAATGCGAAAATTGGTAATTTCCACATTTTGAGGCAACACATTTTCGCCTATCTGCATGGGATTGAAATAGGTGTATCCCTTTGACCCTCCGAAAAGTATAGTTCCATCGCTGGTTTGAATACAGGCACCAAATGAAAACTGGTTGGCCTGAAGCCCATTTTCCATGGTAAATTGTTCGGATGTAGATGAGGACTTGTCATAGCGAAAAATACCTTTATCAGAACTGAGCCAGAGATATCCCCGGTCATCCTCTATGATGGCCCGTAAAAACAATACTGCTTCGGGATTCTCAAGTATGGGATGGATTTTATATGACAGACCATGGGCATTCCTGAGTAGTTCGACCAGTCCAAAACGTTCGGTGGCCAGCCATGTCCGGTGGTCACGGTCTTCGATCATATGATTGATG
>JAOUOM010000486.1 GCA_029880385.1 Cyclobacteriaceae bacterium
ATGGGATACTGGTGCAGATTGGGCATCTGAATGGCAATACGATCCCCAGGCTTTAACTGGGCTACATGTTGCAAATATGAAGCGAAGTTTCGGGATAATTCCTCCACTTCCTGAAACGTATAGGCTTTGTCCATATTGGTAAAAGCCACTTTCTCTGAAAAAGCGGTAAAGGCATTGTCAAGGAGTTCGGTAAGGTTCTGATATTGATCAGCATCAATCTCGGAAGGAACACCGGCGGGGTAATTAGAAAACCAGGGGTAAGTATGCATAGCGAAACGAGGTTAAGGTTAAATTAGGATAAATATACATGGGTAATTGAATTATTCCACATAATTATCCATGTCTGGTCGATATGCGTGAAGCTGATGTTAAAATCACTATAGAGTACGGCAAGATGGTATAAACTGACTATCTCCAATAAATCCACCTGTTTTTCAAGCAGACCATCACATAATATTTTGAAATAAAACATTGACATTCTGCTTATTACAGTGGTTTTCTTTAAGAAAACATACCGAAAATTGATCAATGATGCAGAAATTTTGATTTTTCAAATCAAAGAATTGTCATATTCCCATTGATTCACCATATGTTCCTGTTCAACTAGTTGACCAACTGCTTTTATTTCCCCCACTCTACTTTTGGGGTATTAAAAAACTGTAGATGATGGCATTTGAAGAAGAGACAACAGCACTATACAATTTTAGGATGAAATTAGTGACGGGAGAACAAATTGCGAGTGAAGAGCTTGTGCACTTACTTAACCAATTTGAAGATTTGATTGATATGGCCAGTGTTTCAGCCAAAATCATTGATACGCTGGTCAAGAAGCATCAGAATTTGTCTGACTATTAAAATAATCCCGCAACGGAACCTTCCGGACAAACGACTATCAAAAGTTTCACGCCTCCAGTCCGCGATACGGTATTTTATACAAAGTATACGGAAGCACGGGTAGGTCACCGAAAACGCATACCCCTTTCACATTCCAACCTTACGAAACCAGCGATGACACGTGGATGAAATCCCCTACTGTCATAGGGCGCATGTAATCCTGAGATAGCCCCGGGCGTGGGCAGCATGCGGGCCCCTGCGGGGAGCACGGGCGTACAGGTGCCAAAGGGCCAGCCGGTTGCGCTCCATTGAAACAAAACAGCCCGGCTTATAGGCCAGGCTGTTGCGAATGACTGATTTCCGTTACCCTACCCAATAGTTGGACGAATGCTTGGATGGCAGGATACTCTTTC
Source organism: Cyclobacteriaceae bacterium (assembly GCA_029880385.1). Classification (GTDB taxonomy): domain Bacteria; phylum Bacteroidota; class Bacteroidia; order Cytophagales; family Cyclobacteriaceae; genus JAOUOM01. The sequence goes on from JAOUOM010000486.1 coordinate 1,248, forward strand.
CTTCCTGCATGAGGTGCTCATCGATTGCCTTTGCTGCTTCGCGACCCTCAGAAATAGCCCATACCACCAAAGACTGTCCCCGGCGCATGTCGCCAGCAGAAAACACATTTCGGACAGATGTATGGTAGTCCTGATTCGTCAGAACGTTCCCGCGTGGGTCAAGTTCGACACCCAGCTGGCTGAGAAGGCCTTCTTTTTGTGGGTGCAGGAAGCCGATGGCGAGCAAAGCCAGGTCGCAGGGCCATGTTTTTTCGCTTCCGGGGATTTCGACAGGTCGACCGTCCTTCCATTCCACTTCGATCGTCTGGAGGCTGGTCACCTGGCCACTTTCATTTCCCGAAAAGGATTTGGTCAGAATGGACCAATAGCGTTCGCAACCTTCTTCGTGCGATGACGAGGTGCGCAACACGAGGGGCCATTCGGGCCAGGGGTTAAGCGTTCCTCGCTGCTGTGGGGGTTTGGCCAATACCTCAAACTGAACGACAGATCTGGCTCCATGACGGTTGGAAGTACCAATGCAATCGGAGCCTGTATCGCCCCCGCCAATGACGATCACGTGCTTGTCTTTGGCCGAAATTTCTTCTGTTTTGACCGGCAGCCCGGATACACGTCGGTTTTGCTGGGTAAGGAAATCCATGGCAAAATGCACGCCTTTCAGGTCACGGCCGGGCACCTGCTGGAGGTCTCGCGGTATGGTAGATCCCCCTGCCAGCAGGATGGCATCGTAGGAAGACATGAGTTCTTCCCCGGTGATGTCGATCCCTACATGGCAACTGGTGCGAAAACTCACCCCCTCCTGTTCCATGACCGAAATGCGGCGTTCGACGATGGTTTTTTCCAGTTTGAAATCAGGAATACCAAAGCGCAACAGGCCGCCCGGTTTTTCATCGCGTTCGAATACGGTGACATGGTAGCCCGCCTTGTTGAGCTGGTCGGCGGCAGCGAGGCCGGCAGGACCGGATCCAACGACTGCTACTTTTTCCTTATTTCGTTCTTTTGGCGGATTAGCGACGATCAGCCCCAGTTCAAATCCTTTTTCAATGATCGATTTTTCGATGTGTTCGATCGTTACCGGGGGATTGTTGATTCCCAACACGCAACTTCCCTCGCACGGGGCCGGGCAAATTCGTCCGGTGAATTCGGGGAAATTGTTGGTGGAAAGTAAAATATCGAGTGCTTTGTCCCACTGCTTGTGGTATACAGCATCGTTAAAATCCGGGATAAAATTACCAAGCGGGCAACCATTGTGGCAAAAAGGGACGCCACAGTCCATACATCTGGAAGCTTGCCGGGTAGTCAGGGATTCATCATGTGGCAAATAAAACTCATGATAATTTTTCAACCGGTCTTCCGGACGGGCTGTTTCGGGTAACGTTCTTCCTTCCTTTAAAAAGCCTTCAAAATTTCCCATCTTATGCTACGTGTGATTTTTCTTTAGTTGCTTCCAATACTCTTTTTAAGTCGTGCGGCATGATTTTGACCAGTCGCTGGCTATAGGTAGTCCAATTGTCCAGTACATCGACGCCCAGCGGACTACCGGTGAGTGCCACATGACGTTCGATTTTTCTTTTCACCAATTCCA
>JAOUOM010000487.1 GCA_029880385.1 Cyclobacteriaceae bacterium
ATCCCGATCCCAGATATCGTGATGTACGGTCTGGTAGTGCCAGATCCGCTCACCGGTACGGGCATTGAGGGCGAGTACACAATTGGCAAACAGGTTTTCGCCTTTGCGGTTGCCTCCCCAAAAATCAAAGGAGGCAGAGCCCGTTGGGACAAACACCATACCCCGCTCTTCGTCGAGTGAAAGGCCCGACCAGGAGTTGGCACCCCCTACACGCTGCCAGGCATCTTCGGGCCAGGTAGAATAGCCAAATTCGCCGGGATGAGGGATGGTATGAAAGGTCCACACGACCTTGCCGGTGCGCACGTCAAAAGCCCTGATATGGCCCGGGGCGGCATCGGAATTTTCGGACACACGAGAACCCAGGATGAACAAATCCTGGTAGATGATGCCGGGCGACGTGCTGGCCACATAGAGCTTGCTGACATCCCGGTCCAGGCCTTCCTTGAGGGAAACCTGGCCTTCGGAACCAAACGAAAGCACCGGTTCGCCGGTCAGGGCATTGAGCGAATACAGGGTAGAGCCTGCCGTAAAGAGGATGCGCTTGTCATCTCCGTCCTGCCACCAGGTAACGCCGCGGTTGTTGTTGAGGCCGTAGGTATCGTTAAATGCCGGGTCGTATCGCCAGATTTCTTCGCCGGTTGCGGCATTTACGGCAAATACTTTCAGCTTGGGTGTGGTGCCATACATGATACCATCGATAATGATGGGGTTGCACTGGATTTGTGTCCGGTCGCCTTTGTCGCCGGTCTGGTATTGCCAGGCCAGCCGGAGCTGTTTCACGTTTTGGGGTGTGACCTGATCAATGGGCGCATACTGGCTACTGGCCTTGTCGCCGAGGTTGACAGCCCAGTCTACTTGCTGGGGAGTGCCGCACCGGACAAACAAGACCACACTGATGATCACAAGGTGTAGAAAGTTTGATTTTTTCACAGGTTGAATCGGTTAATTATAAAAAGCCGACAGGAAAGGCCGGACATATTTTCCAAATCTATAAAACTTGGTGGCAATGTGCCGAAAGGATTGAAAACTAAAACAGGAAAGGCAAAATAAGGTGGTGGGCTGTCGGCAAAACCGGCTACCCGGCAAAATGGCACCTTTGTCCCGGCCATCCCGCAGGGATGGCCGGGACAAAGGTGCTTTACTTGCTTCAGTTACCCTGCCTCACCCTGACCGGATAGTCAGGCCGCACGGGCGTGGCTGGCGGGTTTTCTTCCAACTGCTTCAGTATCCATTCAATGGCTTTGTCGAGCTGGGGATCCTTGCCCGCCATCACGTCGGCAGGCCATTGCTCCACTTCCACATCCGGGGCTACTCCTTCATTTTCAATTCGGAAACCATCTTCGTTCCAAAAAGCCACATTAGGGGCTGTGACCGAGCCCCCATCGATAAATTCGGGATAGCCCAGCACACCGACCAGTCCTCCCCATGTCCGCTTGCCTATCAGCAGACCCAGGTCAAACTTCCGAAACATCCAGGGCAGATAGTCGCCGCCGGAACCGGCCGTTTCATCAATCAGCATGGCCTTGGGGCCCTGGATAGAAGCACTCGGGGCTTTCATGTCTTGTCCATACCTGAAATTCCAGTGGGACTGGTATGGTTTTTTGAGCATGTCGATGTAATAATCGGCCAGCTGGCCTCCCCCATTGTGCCGTTCGTCCACGATAATGGCTTTTTTGTCGGCCTGCGGGAAAAAATACCGTTTGAAATATTCATGACCTGCCGTCGCTGTATTGGGCACATAGACATAGGCTACCTGCCCATTGGTTGCATCGCTTACTTTCCTGCGGTTGCCCTCTACCCAATCGCGGTGGCGCAGGGCGTTTTCATTGGAAACGGGCACAACCTTTACCTTACGCGCGTTGGCCATAGAGGGTGAGGTCCCGACGGTCAGTTCGACGATTTTGCCGGCTGTATTTTCAAAAAACTGATAAAAGTTCTGATCTCCGGTTATTTCTTTTCCATTTACTGCCAATATATATTCCCCCACTTCCACGTTTATGCCGGCTTCAGTCAGCGGTGAACGGAGATCCGGGGTCCAGTTTAGTCCCCCGTACAATTTTGTGATCCGGTATCGATTGTTTGCGATCTCATAATCGGCACCTAAAAGTCCTCCGCCAATTTTGTCCGGAGCACGCATCCGATCGCCGCGACTACTGAAACGGTGATGCCCCACTGCCAATTCACTAAACATCCACTGCATCATCCGATACAGGTCGCTTCGGCAGGTCACATCGGGCAAAAACACCTGGTATTTACTTTTGGTAGCTTCCCAATCCAGCCCGTGCATGCCCGGGTCATAAAAATAATCCCGGTTTACCCGCCAGGCTTCATAAAAAATGTTTTTCCACTCCTGCACCGGGTCGATTTTCACCTGTATGGCTGCACTGTTTATCGTCCCATCCTCCGGTTTTTTGCCGGTTTCTGTTATTCCCCAGGCTTGTTTTTGCCGGTACAACATTTTTTTGCCATCGGCGGATAGCTGAAATTCATCTGCCTGCATGACGGACTTATCTTCCCTTGCCTTTAGGTCATATTTCCTGATTTCGGGCGATTCGCCTGCCCCACTGTGCGGGGACCTGGACAAATAATACACGTGGCCTTCTGCTGCTGCCGCCAGGTCCGAATACAAGCCCGGCCGGATGGGAAGATCAATGATCCTGTTTTGGATGCCCGCCCAGTCAATGCGTACATTTTTGGGTTTTTCTTCAGCAGCAACAGGGACATTGGCGATTTCAACTTCATTTTCCCTGGCCAGGGGGGAAAGCAGCTCCTTTTGCAGGGTGATCACATAGATCGAATTAGATGCTTCCATATCCTGATTGGACTGA
>JAOUOM010000488.1 GCA_029880385.1 Cyclobacteriaceae bacterium
ACTTGTGTGGCCCACCCATGATGAATGCTGCCGTGCTCAAAATGCTGGATGACCTGGGAGTTCCTTCCGAAAATATCCGATTCGATGATTTTGGAGGATAAATAAAGAATATGAGTAAAATGAAAGGGGAAATTTTTAATTTCCCCTTTTTTATTGCCGGTATACTCCTTGTAAAATAGCCCATGGATCTTAAGCTTTTTATTGACCCTGTCCCTGATTCCTGCATACAGGACAAACCTATGCCCCACTCATTTCAGCAGTCAATTTTCATCAACAATGAAATTATCTATGAATTGGAAGGGATCGACCTGGTCTTGTTGGGACTAAATGAATACCGGGGCGCCGACAGGCAAAATCCCAAGATGCCGGGTGTAGAGGAAATAAGGAAAAAACTGTATTCACTCTCCAAAAACACCGGAAAATGCCGTGTGCTGGATCTTGGCAACCTTCGAAATGGCCCAACACCCGAAGACACGATCCTGCGGCTCAAAGAAGTGTGTGGTTTTCTATACGACAAGGGCGTAATCCCGGTGCTGATCGGCGGCTCACACGACCTCACGCTGGGCCAATACCTGGGCTATGAGCAAAATACGAGAATGGTCTCCCTTTTAAATGTAGATGCCCGTTTCGACCTGGACGAAAACCTTTCTGCAGAACGCTCCCATATCAGCCGGATCATTAAGCACGACCCTAATTTTTTATTCAATTACATCCATTTTGGCTATCAACGTTATTTCGTAAACGAACAGGAACTGGCCGCCATGGAACGACTTTATTTTGAATCCTACCGGCTAGGGTCAATAAAAGAAAATATAAAAGAAATGGAGCCCGTCATCAGGGATGCAGATATGGTTTCATTTGATCTTTCCTCCATTCAATCTATCTATTGCCCCGGCAACCTGGCACCGACCGTATTTGGCTTTACGGGTGAAGAAGCCTGTCAGATTGCGTGGTATGCAGGTTTGAACGACAAGTTAAGCTCTTTCGGCATATACAATTTTTGGCCCGGCGAAACTGACAAGGTGTCAGCCTCTGTAGTTGCCACCATGATTTGGTATTTTATTGAAGGCTATGGCTATCGCAAGGGTGATAAAAACTTCATGTCCGATGATTACCTGGTCTATGAAGTGGACATGGGTGGCGGGTCTTCCTCCCTGCGGTTTTACAAAAGCAAATTATCAGAAAAATGGTGGATTGAAGTTCCTGACCCCCACACCGATTCCATTTTTCTGCGCAACAAAATGGTGCCGTGTGGATATACCGACTATGAAATGGCATTGAAAGGGGAAGTACCCCAACGCTGGCTCAATGCCATATCGAAAATGGGCTAAGGTTTTGGGGGAATGACAACCCAAAGGATAAGATAGGCCAGTAAACCGGGAAATGCCATACTAATTAATGAAATCACAATATAGGCAATCCTCACCAGTGTTGGATCCAGTGCAAAATACTCTGCGATCCCGGCACATATCCCGCCCAGCATTCGGTTGTTGGATCGGTACAATCGCTTCTCCATACTCATCGGGGTTTAGTTATTTGTTAAAGGAATTTGATGAACCAAGAATTCGGCAAGTTTAATAAATTTTACCACATTTGATTCAACTTCATAGTCCGTTTCCTGTTTTTCATTTTCAGCTGTAAATGGTATGAATTCAACAGGGATTGTCTTTTCATCGGCCAGATACTGGCTGTGAAAGCTCAAAAAAATTGCAAGCAGGATACCGGCCACAATGAGTGCCGTTTTTAAAAATCCTGCCGCAATTGGTTTTCGTTCACTTTTCACATCCCTATTTTATCAAGAGTCATGCCAAAGCCCAAAAAATACCGGTAATCCCCTCAATGGTAGGTATTACAAGGTAGTCGGCAAACAAAATGACCGAAAACGTACAATTAATATCCTAAACTGTCCGTTTTGATACATTTTGGATCACGATGTAACACATGTTACACGAGAGCAACGAAAAACGGAGTCACTTTGCAAAAAGTTCATATGCAAACATTTTTCAAAAAAATCTCATCCCCTCTCATTGCTTCCTTCACCCTAGGTTTAATGCCTGTTTTTCCAGAGCCGCACATTTGGGGGAAAATCAGGTGGATTGCCGGAGGTGCCGTAGGAATGAATGCCATGGACTGGTTTGATGTGGTTTTACATGGATTTCCTTGGGTTTGGTTGTTGGTTACCCTTATTTTGGTAATCAAACAAACCATAACCGATGCCCGACCCAAATAAAATAAACCTCCTCCTGCTGCTTATTTCCTTGTTGTCATTCTCTGCGCATGCTCAGGAACGTAATGGGAAATTTATGGATTTTGAAACGTACAATCCTGTTTCAACATTGGTCGTACCTGAAAATCACAGGTATTTTTCAAAATACCCTTTTATAGACGTTCACAGCCATCAATGGAACCTTACCAAAGAAGGCATAGCCCGACTGGTCGAAGAAATGGATTCACTACATATGGCAGTCATGGTCAACCTGAGCGGTCGGGGGTTTGACAGAGAAAACGGTGACATAGGTACACAGGCATACCTTGCCGGTATGGTACGCAGGACAACGGGCGAAGCTCCGGGACGTTTCATCATTTTCACCAATGTTTCCTTCATAAATGTAGGAAAAGAGGGCTGGTCAGATGAAGCTGTCCGTCAACTGAAGGAAGACGTAGCCAACGGGGCCAACGGTTTGAAAATTTACAAAAGCCTGGGTTTGTCGTATACGGATGTGTCGGGAAACCGTATTGCTGTGGATGACCCGCGCCTTGATCCGGTATGGGCTACATGCGGCGAACTCGGCATCCCGGTACTCATACATTCAGCCGACCCG
>JAOUOM010000489.1 GCA_029880385.1 Cyclobacteriaceae bacterium
AACAAGGGTACGTTTCATCTTTATTTAGTTAATGGTTAAAACTTACGCCGAGCCCTATGCCTGTGGATGGTGCCATGTACCCATCGCTAATGGTAAAGCCGCCGGTCACCACATCTTCGATCAGGTCGAGACTTCCGTCCAGGTCGAGGTATTTGGTATGCGAATAGGACAAGGCCAGGTGCAAGGCCGCCGCAATGCTCACGGCACTCTCATCGTTACAGCCCCACATCAGGTTTACGTTGGACCGACCCGCTATTTGTGCGATTTCACGGGCGGCAAACAATCCGCCTGTTTTCATGAGTTTGATATTGTAAATCCTGCACCCCAATGCCCAGCGTGACAGCATCAGCGCATCCGACGGGCTTTTGCATGTCTCATCAGCCACCAGGAGTTCTTTAACCGGGTCACTCAAAAAGCTGATCTGTGGAACAAAATCATTGACCTTGAAGGGTTGTTCGATCAGATCCAGTTTTACGGTTTTGGACAGCTCCACAAAGCGGTTCAGGTCTTCCACCGTATAGCCCTGGTTTGCATCTACCCGTATAACAAAATCGGAAAAAGCCTCTTGTATTTTCACGACGCGTTCGGCATCCTCTTCAGGATTTAGACCCGTTTTTACCTTTACAATTTTGAAGCCCATCGAATGATATTCCGCTGCCTCTTTCACTGTTTCTTCCACATTTTTGATCCCAATGGTAATGGATGTAGGCAACGATGCATGTTGCTGTCCAAAATAGCGAACCAGTGGTACTTTCAGAAATTTGGTAAATACATCATGCAAGGCAATGTCAATGGCTACATTGGTACCTGGTAAATGTTGAAACCTTTTTTGTGTCTCGCGTAATAAACCTTCAAATTCGGAAATGGATTTCCCCACCAAAAATGAAAAATCTGTAGCTGCCAGCGTACGGATCGTATCCTCCACCGATTCTCCCACCACTTTCACGCTAGGATTAGCCGCTCCAATCCCGACAAGTCCGTTTTCAAGTTCGATTTCTACAAAGGCATTTACTACTTCCGTCACCGTCTTGTAAGCAATGGAATAGGGCCGACTGGTGCCCAGGTCTTTGTGATAGGTCCTTACTTCTTTTATTTTCATTCGTTTGTATTTGTGATCGTCAAGCGATCTTGCTAGTTATTTCTTTAAAGACAGGATTGCCTTGACAAGGCCGTCCAATGGATCAAAAAATGGAAATACAATTGGCAGGCTCGTTCGTGCCGAAAGTTCCTTCCGATAGGCTTCCACATCGTCTTTTTCCATTTTGTGGGTATTGATGCTTAAAGCAATCACCTTGCTGCCCAGTTTTTCGATCAGCTCCACTTCATCCAGAATATCAGGAATGTCGGAAGGATAGTCTTCCATTCCTTTGAATTTAACACGTATGGGTGAGTGCTGAAGGATAACACCATCCAGTGCCCCGGAAATGATAAATTCTGACCCACAGGGTCCGCTTGGGTTACGCAACCCGGACTGTCCTTCCACGATGAGTACTTCGGGGTTATTGTTTTTCCAGCATTCGTAGAGTGCATGTTCTATTTCCCCTGAAATAAAATCGTTGGGGGTAGCATCAAACAAAAAACCGTAACCCGCACCTTGCATCCAGCCTGTCTGGCCGGTATAAATCATTTCTGCTTTGTGCCCTTTTTGCGTCAGTTCATCTTCCAGCATACGCGAGGTTGTTCGCTTGCCCAATGCGCAATCCGTACCCAGCACACCAATACGCAATGAGGTGATTTCTTTTACTTTTCCTGTCCAGAAATGCAAATCGCGAAAAGGTTTGGATTTGCGTATATCATAAATGATATCGCCAAACTCGTACGCCACGTCCTTAAATTCCTGGATTTCGGCCAGGGGCTCATGCAAGCCATTGACCAGATGTATTCCATGGGATAGGATCATTTTTATACCGGGATAAAATTCCTTGGGCAAAATGCCTCCCTTGGTGGCCATCCCTATTATGGCATATTTAGGCTTGCCATGTTTGGCTATAAAATCGTTGATGTCCTTTTCAATGGGAAGGTTTCGGTTTTTGCCGTCAAGCACTTCCCCGGCATCCTTGCCTGCATGTTTTTCGTCCAATATACCGACAATCTGAAACCGGTCGGATACCCGAATCAATCCATGTGCGGTTTTGGCACTGTTGCTGTCCAGCAATCCTCCGGTAATCACTACCGCCGTGCCTGAAATATGTGGTTGGTCCATTTAATAAAGGGATTGAAAATATGATAAATCTGGTTTGTGTTTTTTAGGTCTGTTTCGCTCCAATTCGTAAATCCTGCTGCCCAGTTGTTCCAAAAAAGGAAAAGCGACCGAGTCGTATTCATACATTCCGTCATTGTACACCTGATTGGCATTGGCATGCACCACAGCCGAAAGCATAAATTCTATGTCATTGTCAAAATCCACGATATATGCATTGTCAATGGCATATCCATAGGCTAGTCCCGGCTTGTTAAAAATACGGATGTTTGCAGGGATGGCAACACCCGGACGGGATCCATAAAGGAGCAATTTAATGTAACTGTCCCAATACCGGCTGGTATCCGAATATGCAGGCATACCTGATTCACGAGGCAACAGCCCCATGTAATAATGAAGAAAACGATAATCTTCCCGTGTCAGGTCAAAGGTCCCGGTTGTTTCATATTCCGGAAAAATCACTGCGCGTAACATTCGGTGCTGTTCTTCCAATGGAAAACAGTTTTTGAACGTAAAGTCAAAAGGCTGATCAATGATCGAATCACCCGACAGGTACCCTTTTCCCCTGAGCAAAGGACGGGCTGATTGATAGTGCCCGGTCGCATACAACACTGGCTGTG
>JAOUOM010000490.1 GCA_029880385.1 Cyclobacteriaceae bacterium
TAATTTCCTTTATCCCTAAAATAGGACTCAAATCCGTCCAGCATCTCCGGAAGGTCAATGTATCCGCTGCATTTGACTTCCACTCCGCCAAACGGGTCAAGAAGGCCATCAATGCCGATACTTCGTACATGGACTTGGTTCACAAAAGCCTTGTACGTATCGGAGGCCGCTTTTCCTATCCAGTCATTTTGTTCTTCCATATTGAAAAATGGACGGTAAATGGGCAGAGGATGATGAAAAGTGCGGCCCAGTATTTCCTGAAGTGTAGCGTAGTATCCATCCAATGACGGAAAAACCTCATCAGCCAGCCAGGTTTTTACCATGTTACGACCGGTGATCGGATTGTACAAGCCACCGGCTACCCGTGAGGAAGTCTGCCGCGACCCGTTATCGATGATTGTGACGTTTACACCTGCTTTCTCCAGTTCATATGCCAACAGGCTGCCAGCTAATCCCTGGCCAATCACAAGTACGTCTGTATGAATCAAATGAATCGGTTTTTTTTGAACAAATTTGCACAAATTCCACGCGTATGAATATACATTCCTTTGTATTTAATCCCTTTTATGAAAATACCTATGTCATCCATGTAGATGGCCTGGCCTGGATCATAGACCCGGGATGTTATGAAAAACACGAACAAAAACAGTTGGATGACTTTATCCTGTCGGCCAATCTGAAACCTGTAGCAGTCATCAATACGCATTGCCACATAGACCATGTGCTGGGGAATGCTTATGTGAAGGACAAATACGGTATCCCGCTATGGATACCTGCCGGGGAGCTTGATATGTTGCGCGCTGTCACGGCCTATGGCCCAAATTGGGGGATCACCGGGTATCAGGAAGCTGAGCCTGACCGGTTGCTTGAGGAAAATGATCAGCTGGAATTAAATGGTGTTCGTTTTGAAATACGTCTGGCACCGGGCCATTCGCCGGGCCATTTGGTATATTATCAGGAAGCCAGTCAGGTATTGATTGCCGGGGATGTGTTGTTTAGGGAAAGTATTGGCCGGACAGATTTGCCAGGGGGTGACCCGGCCATGCTGGAAAAAAGTATACGGGAAAAAATCTATAACCTGCCCGGTCAGGTGACGGTATATCCCGGCCATGGGCCAACCACTACCATTTCTCATGAAAAAATGTATAACCCATTTATAAACGAAAGGTCATGATCCGACATTTGCCCAATGTGCTCACCTCCCTTAACCTCGTCACGGGAGTAGCGGGTATTATCAACCTGTTTCAGGGGGACTATACCAATACTGTCTTTTTTATTGTATTGGCAGGTTTATTTGACTTTTTAGATGGCTTTGTGGCCAAACGGCTAAAGGTGGCCGGTGAATTGGGCAAGCAACTTGATTCACTGGCAGATATGGTCACGTTTGGTGTGCTGCCCTCACTTTATTTATTTCAATTGTCATTTAGCCTGGGCAATCCAGTATGGGTAGGGTACGCAGCCCTGCTTGTGGCCGTTTTTTCGGCGATCAGGCTGGCCAGGTTTAATATTGATGACCGCCAGACCGATAAGTTCATTGGCCTGCCCACGCCCGCCAATGCTTTGCTTCTTGCCACCTTTGCCCAATTGCCAATATATGTAGTTAATTATTCCGTCTTGGTAGTGTCAATGGCCCTGCTGTCCAGCTTTTTGCTTGTTTCCCCCATTGAAATGATTGCCCTGAAATTCAAGGATTTTGGATGGTCCTCCAATCCGTATCGTTATATCTTGTTGGCCGGTATTGTGTTGCTTTTCCTCGTATTTGGATGGCTGGCACTGCCCTTGATTATTCCGTTTTACATCCTCTTGTCGATAGTTTCGTCTGTATGGGCATTCGGCAGTTGAATGGGGTGTAGGGCATACTTTTATTATTATCACTCCGTTTTGATGAAGTAGTGTTTGCAAGAATTATCCGTACATTTTTTCTACTGCTCCTGGCTATTCCCTGCCTGAGTCAAACGTCTGTATTGGCCTCAGGTGAGTGGTACAAACTTGGGGTGCCCCAAAGTGGTATTTATAAAATTGACCGGTCGTTTCTTCAGTCGTTGGGGATCAACCCCGCCACGCTTGATCCGCAAACGCTACGGGTTTTTGGCAATGGTGGAGCCATGTTGCCCCAGGCAAATGATGCGCCCAGGCCAATGGACTTGCTGGAAACTCCGATTTGGGGAGTGGGGACGGATGACGGAGTACTGTCAGAGGGCGACTATTTCCTGTTTTATGGGGAAGGTACCCGAAGGCACCTGTGGGATGGAAGCCAATGGCAACATGAAACTAACCTGTATACAGACACGGCGTATTACTTTTTGACCGTCGGCACGGCGGTAGGCATGCGAATAGCAGACAAGCCTGTCCATACGGGTATATACCCTACGGTGGATCGGTTTTTATCTGTCCAGACCGAAGAAAAAGAGGAAGTAAACATAATTGGGCAAGGCGGGGGGTCTGGAAGGCATTGGTTTAGCCAGCCGTTGACACCCGGAACCGGTCTTTCGCGTACGGTGACTTTCGCCACCCCGGATGCTTTGGACAGTATGTTTTTGCGTGTGAAACTGGTAGGCCGATCCTTTGTGCCTTCATCCTTTTCGGTCTTTTATGATGGAAAACTCCTTGCCACCCTTCCGTTTGCGCGTGTCAATGACTCGCCCTATGCGGTCAGAGGCAGGGAGGTAAGCCAATTCGTGGGATTTCTGGCAAAACCGGCTTCTACATCATTTAACATTCAGTTGGAAAACCCGGGTTCAACCGGCCTGTTGTACGGGTATCTGGATCAGGTAACGCTCAGTTACGTCAGGAGATTACGACATGACGGGGGCATCCT
>JAOUOM010000491.1 GCA_029880385.1 Cyclobacteriaceae bacterium
AGCGAATGGATGCCAGCACCCTGCAGATGATCATGATGGGCTATTTTGGAAACGATACAGAAAAAGCCAACCACCACCTCATGGCATTGGAAAAAGAGCTTCATGCGGGAAATGGCCTCTTTTACCGATACAAACATTCGGACGATTTTGGCGAACCGGAAACCACCTTCCTGATCTGTGCCTTTTGGTATGTCGAAGCACTGGCCTGTGTAGGCAGACTGGAAGAAGCCAACCAGTATTTTGAAAATCTGATCAGTTACAGCAACCATGTGGGGCTGCTGAGTGAAGATGTCAATGACAAAGATGGCAGCATGTGGGGCAATTTTCCCCAGGCATACAGCCATGTCGGCCTGTTAAACGCCGCAACACGAATCGCCGTACGCCTGGACAAACCTAGTTTTCTATAAGCTTTTGCAACAGGAGGCGAATGTCCTCCACGGTCGTCACGCTATACTTGGCAGCGGATGCAGTGCTGCCTACTTTGATGGTATATGATTCCGGTGGCATGGCCATAAACGTATCTTCGTCGGTCCAGTCGTCACCACACGCCATGATAAAATCTGCCGGAAATGCCTCTAGCAACGAGGCCGCTCCCTTGCCTTTATGAATGTCAGAGCTTTTGATCTCCACGACCATATCCCCCTCTAAAACCTGCAGGTTTTTGTTTGCTGCCAGGTACTTGAGGTGACTGGTCAGTTCACGGGTACGCACCTCTCCCAGGCCGGTTTCGACCTTTCGGTAATGCCAGACCAAACTGTAGTCTTTTTCTTCGACAAATGAGCCTGGTGTCCGATTGACATATCCCTCCAGCACATGCATGATTTCTGATTTCCAGCCATCATTCAGCCGCGCCAGCATGGTAAACTCCCCCCCTTTCCTGCGCAACCACACCCCGTGCTCGGCCACTAGATGTATGTCAAAACGCGACATCCAGTTGTCCAGCGTATGACGGCCCCTGCCACTGATGATCACGGTTTCGTTTTTGGGGTCTGTTGTAAGTTTTTCAAGTAAATAAATCAGTGACTCATCGGGAGCCGCATCCTCCGGATTTGGATGAAAACCGGTGAGGGTACCGTCATAATCAAGAAAAATAAGCCTGCGTTTTGCCTTTGCATAATCCTGCACCAGCTGATTCGTGAGCGTATCGTCCAGTAAGCGGGTCATCAATGCCTCCTGCGCTTTTTTTACATGGCTCAACCGCTCCATAAACAGTTTGACCCAGGAATGGATGTTGTATCGCCGCAACGAAACCTGCATGGTACCCATATGCCGCTTTTGTTGTTCTTCCGGCATGACCAGTGCCGTATGAAGTGCCTCGACAAAATGTTCCATATTGTTGGGGTTTATCAAAATGGCATCCGACAACTCCTTGGATGCCCCCGCCATTTCGCTAAGTATCAATACCCCTTTTTTATCCAGCCTGCTGGCAATGTATTCCTTACACACCAGGTTCATGCCATCCCGAAGGGGCGTTACCATGGCCACATGTGCCATACGGTAAAATGCGGAAAGGGCCGAAAGCGGAAAACTTCGGTAAAAATAGTGGACGGGTGTCCAGTTTAGCCTGGAAAAGTGCCCGTTGATCCGCCCGACCAACAAATCAATTTCCTCTTTGAGCTGCTTGTATTTGGGTACTGTATCGCGGGAAGGCACCACGATCATTATCAGCGAAACCTTGCCCCTGAAATCCGGATACGTATAAAGAAACCGCTCAAACGCCCGCAAGCGCTGCGGAATTCCCTTGGAATAATCCAGGCGGTCAATGCTCAGGATCAATTTGCCACTTCCCAGAAATGTCCGGTACCTCACCTCCCGCTCCAATGTGTCGGGTGAAGCCGCGGATTGTTCATATTTTTCATAATCAATCCCCATGGGTAGCGCATCCACCATCACCAGCCGACTGTCAACGGTTATTTTCCCGTTGGCATTACTCAAGCCTGCCAGCCGGTTGACAGAAGATAAAAAATGCCGCATGTCATCGTAGGTATGGAAGCCCAGAAAATCGGCCCCCAACATGCCATTGAGCAGCTCCCTGCGCCAGGGTATCTGCCGAAACGATTCGTACGATGGGAAAGGAATATGCAGGAAAAAACCAATGGCAATGTGCCTGTTTTCCTCACGGACCATCTCCGGCAACAACAACAATTGATAATCATGCACCCAAACCGTATCCCCCTCTTCGATGATGTACTCCAGTTCCCGGGCAAATTTGCGGTTTACCTGGCGGTAGGCAAGCCAAAGGGCTTCATCGTATACGGTATATTGACTGAAATAATGAAAATTTGGCCACAGGGTTTCGTTGCTGAATCCCTCATAAAAATCCTCGATTTCCTTTTCACTCAAAAAAACCGGCCGCATGTTTTGCCCGGCCAGATGGGCCGCTATTTCATCCTGCTTCGCCTCGTCAGGCACAGCCATCCCCGGCCAACCCAGCCAAATGTTGTCGCCCTCCTTGTAGATAGACCCCAAGCCCGTGGCAAGGCCTCCTTCACTGGGATTGTAACTCAATACGCCTGCTTCTTCACTTATTTTGATGGGAAGTCGGTTCGAAACAATGATGGTCTTTGGCATGAAAATAAAGTATGGAATGAATCTGCAAGCTATAGGTAAAAGTACGTATTCTGGAATAAATGCGTCTTTTTTCAATATCCCCCTCTGACGTTCGCATCCTGACCGCCCAAAATAAAAACCCGGAATTGGTCAATGATTACCAACTCCCTTTCACCAGTGGGGTAAAAATGGCAGCCAGCCAGCTTCCCCGCAAAACCGCTCATGTAGGAAGTAACTTACCTAAATAAACCTTCC
>JAOUOM010000492.1 GCA_029880385.1 Cyclobacteriaceae bacterium
CGTTAGATACTGCACACAACAGATGTTTGAAAAGTCAACCCCAATATTTTGAGGCATATTTACACACGAAACATTATCGTATGTTTTTTTCGGTATCAAACAAACTGCAATGAATTCGGATTCTCCCAATACCGATAAAAATGTTTTAAACAATATATGATGAGTTGTGTATTGCCATTGTGTGGAATCAGGAAAACAACTCATTTTTTGGGAAAAATGTTGGCTAACTTAAGAGGAAGAAGGAAAATTTACAAACCTAATGTTTCCCTGCAGCCCTTCATATTTTGCCCTTTTCACTGCCGATTTCTTAAAAATCTGCTGAAAAACATCCCGTGTCAGCTCCTGCCATTCTTCCCGCGACAGTGATTCCCAACCTTGTGGCTCAAAAGCAGGCTCACGATGCCGGGATGCAAAACGGTTCCACGGGCATACATCCTGACAGGTATCACAGCCAAAGATCCAATCGTTCATTTGACCGGCAAATGAAACCGGTATTGCCTCCTTCAGTTCAATGGTAAGGTATGAAATGCACCGGCTCCCATCCACCAGGCCAGCCTGCGGAATTGCCCCGGTGGGGCAGGCATCCATGCAGCGGGTACAGGTACCACAATAGTCCTTGATCGGGCCATCGGGCACTGCCTCCAGGTCGAGAATGAGCTCGGCAAGGAAATAAAAGCTGCCCCCGTTCCGGTTGATCAACAACGAATTTTTTCCAATCCAACCCAGCCCGCTTTTGGCTGCCCAGGCACGTTCATGAACCGGAGCAGAGTCGACAAAAACCCGTCCGTCCACTTCTCCGATTTCGGCATGCAAACGATCCATAAATTCCCGTAGCTTTCCTTTGATGACCTGATGGTAATCCTGTCCGTATGCATATTTTGCTAGTTTCAGGCTCCCCTCCTCCTGATACGTCGTGTCAGGAAAATAATTGTAAAGCAGGGATATGACTGATTTTGCGCCCGGTACAAGCTTTCGTGGATCCAGACGCTTGTCGAAATGGTTTTCGAGGTAGCTCATTTTCCCCTGGTAGCCGCGCTGGAGCCATTGCTCCAGACGGGGGGCTTCTTCCTCAAGAAACCCTGCCGTGGCAATGCCACAAAAAGCAAAGCCCAATTGTGAGGCAATCCTTTTGATTTGTTGCGAATGCCGAGCTGCCTGGTTCATCCTGTAAAGATGCAACATGACAGACGCTATTGAAAATCCTGTCCTTCTCCAGGAAAGTATTATCCCCCGTTTTTAGGTAAAATCATCCCGGCAGGCTGATGGACATATACCCCGGAGTATCGATGCCCTTTCATATCTGTCTATTCAGCCGTGAATGACCAGACTACCATTCTGTTTGACTGGAAAAATTCCGTGCTTGAAATAGAGGCCTTGGGCGTTTTCGACGAAACACTCCTTGGGCTGGTGACCGAACGGGGTATTGGCTAAAACTAATTCGCGAATTGCTTCAAAAAAACATCGGGGATATAATTTCGATTTAGGAATTTGTTCCCGGCATTTTCAGTTTGTGGATCATTTGTTCTGGTCAACTACGGAATTTTTCTCTCCTTAAAAAATAACCTGATTAATTAAAGCCACTGTAAACAAGCTTAGCAAAAACCAGCCCATGAACCCCTGGATAATGCATACATACCTGGCAAATCCTTTCGTTGGTATTGTTCCAAATCCAAGCGTTACAAAAGCATTTAAACTTAGCGTCATCGCGTTTAACAGGCTTAATAACAGATAACCAATAAATCGAATGGCGGCTTTAGTTTTATTGTTGTTTGTACTTACTGCGTTTTTAAAATGACTCAATAGCTCTCTTTTGCTTGCTGTATCCCATTCACTTGGAAAAAAGAAATAGAATATCGAAAAGACTAGTAGTATATAAAATGATTTTATGAGTGCCCTAGTCGGATCCGTGCCATACCCGATGTAGGCTTCCAGGAGTTGATTTAGTTTCCATCGAAACCAATTATTCATTCCCCCTTCGGTAGTGTACTGATGTAAATACCGTCTCGTATAGAGTTGCTGTAGTTCAACATACACCTCATTTGCACTTTCGATATCCCCGTTTTCTTTGTAAATCCGGTAAAGTCCTGTGTAGGTTGAAATCAACTTCTTGAATCCATAATCATTATCCAGTTCTGAAGCTGAAGAACCGTAATAGGGAATACACGCAATGCAATTTTGA
Source organism: Cyclobacteriaceae bacterium (assembly GCA_029880385.1). Classification (GTDB taxonomy): domain Bacteria; phylum Bacteroidota; class Bacteroidia; order Cytophagales; family Cyclobacteriaceae; genus JAOUOM01. The sequence continues at coordinate 2,180 of JAOUOM010000492.1, forward strand.
TTCAGACTATCTAGGCCTGATTCTCTGGTATCCAGCTCTATGAAAAGTTTGTGCCCTTTTAATTGATTCCAGCTTATGTCGACATAAAACTCCGGAAGCAGTACTTCCGAAAGGGCAAAACCTCCATCTAATTCATTTTCATGGATTTTAATTTTATTTCGGATGGAAGACAAAGACATAGAAACAGGCCCCTGAGACCGGTTGTCTCGGAAGACCAGGTTTTCAAGTGACGAGTTGCGAATGGACAAGCTGCCTGATGCAAAATGGTTGTTTTCCAACGCAGCATCAACTACCTGATCCAGACGGATAGTGGAATTTTTTATGAAAGTGTTTTCAGTCAGGTTAAAATCATCAAAACCGGTTAAATGAAAGTAGGAATTACTTGCAAAAATGTTGTTTTGAATATTGGCCATACCCACAACGAATGGAGACTCGATCTTATCCATTACCAAACTGATATCACTTTGGGAAAAGAAACTGTTGGTAATCATTGGCGATTCTGTTTTGGCCAATATGCGAAACGAGCCAAAACTACAGTTATCGACATTGAGTTCTATTTCAGCAAAATAGTTATGTTGATTCTGACCCTCTATGGTTAATCCGCTATTG
>JAOUOM010000493.1 GCA_029880385.1 Cyclobacteriaceae bacterium
AAACGCCAGGTGCTGTACGTAAAGGTCCATCCAACGGAATGCCACTTGGATCCCCTTTGTCACGACCAAAGAAACTGGCCACATATGCACGATCAGCGGCACCGTTTACGTCAGTGATAACACCAGCTGCCTGTAATTCGCTCATTACACCTGCATTCTGAACCATGTAGCCATAAATACATGCACTGTTCTGTGAACAAGGCGTTGTATTTTTCTGACTGGCATCTGCCTGATCCAATTCAGCCGTAGTCTGTCGCTTGATGTAGTAAGCAATACGGGGATCGTGGTTGATCAACATCTCGTACATCAATTGATGCATGATATAGGAGAATGAGTTATCCCCGCTATATACGGCTCCCATCCATGGGTGTCGCTGACCCAGTGCCACATTGGTATTGTAGTTAAATGCGAAACTGGGTTTTGATGATGATGCCCCAATCAAATCTGCCGCATGGTTATCAATCAAATCCCGTATTTCTGCATTTACACCGGTGCCATACGTAAACCCAGGTGCATTACGTACCTGCATTAACAGTTTCAACTTCATGGAATAGGCAGCCGCTAACCAGCGTGTAGTCACTCCACCATAGATCATATCACCGTCTACTTTTAATGAAGTAGATGACAAATGGCCAATGGCTTCATCCAACATTGTAAGGCAAGCCGTATAAATGGCTGTTTGATCATCGTACGCAGGTGCGACATTTCCATCATCATTTCCTTGTGCGGCCTCGGTGAAAGGCACATCACCAAATACGTCAACCAACGTAGAGAATATGTGGGCTTTGTAAATTTTACCCACGCCCAGAGGGCCAGGGGTTAATAAAACGCCATTTTCATCCTCAAGCGACGCTGCTTTTACGTATTCATCCAAATCCGAAACTTCACTCAGATAAATAGCACTCCAAAGTCCGTCAAAGGAGTTTTGGGTAAAGTTCAATCCATCACTGTTACTGGTATGTCCCATGATCCCCGCAGAGATGTCATTTATGGACTGGTAGTGATACGCCCAGTTAATCTGGATTGTTGGTAACAACAAGTCCAACGAAGCTTTCGTAGGGTTATTCGGATCGGTGTTTATATCCAAATCATAGATTTCGCAACTAAATGCTATAAACAAAGTTGCGAATGCCAGAATATATTTACTTTTCATAATCATAATCAATTAAAATTAGAATGTAACTGATAAGTTAACCCCCATCCTTCTGGTAGTAGGTGTAGCACCCAGGTCAAAACCATTGAGGTTACTTCCTGCAGTAGCACCCAATACTTCCGGGTCAAAATTCAAGTCAACAGGGAAATTTGGTGCATTGTACCAAAGGTTTCGGCCTGAAACACCCAATGTGGCAGAACCAAAAGGAGTCTTGCTCAATAATGACTTAGGTAGGTCATACCCGATAGAAACTTCCCTCAACCTGACAACAGTTGCATCATAAACGTTTACTTCAGCAGCACCGTATGCGGCAAATCCATTAGAGAAATACCAGTCAAACGATGAGATACCCGTTGTATTTTTGATTTTGTTTCCACCGGCATCAAGGATAGGCTCTTGTGTAGACAGGTCACCATAAACACCCGGAACTACCCGTACAGCTTCCCTGTCTACAGAATAGGCAAGTTGGCCACGTAGTTTAAGGGAAGCTGCTGTATACGAAAGCATATCGCCACCCTGTTTCCAGTCAAACAGTGCATTTACCGTAATTCCTTTGAAGGAGAATTTATTGTTGATACCAAGGATAAAGTCCGGATTTGGATTACCAATGATATGCTGTCCATCTTCTACAATTGGTGTACCCAATGCGCGGTCGATAAGTAAATTACCTTCGTCATCACGTGCATAGCGGTCACCATAGATCTGGCCATAAAATTCTCCCGTTCTGTGGATGATTGCCACATAAGCCCCAGCTGTTGAACCGTCACCGGAAATGATAACGTCTCCTCCTTCACCTGCATCAATGATCGTGGTACGAGGACGTGTATAACTTGTGAATACATTCCACTGGAATCCGTTAGAAAGCGATACAGGATTCAATCCCAATCCTACTTCCCATCCTGTGTTTTCGATTTCCCCGGAGTTGATTACCTGTCGTGAGAATCCACTGGAAGTGGCCACGTCAGCTGAAACAATCTGGTTGTACGAATTTTTCTTGTACCACGTAATGTCAGCCGTTACTTTATTATTCAGGAAACGGGCATCCATTCCTATTTCCAATTCCTTGGTCAACTCATTTTTAAGGTCAAGGTTGTTCAACGTATTGGCCATTGTCAAACGGTTAAAGCCGCTAAATGCCTGCTGACCCTGGTACGTTGTTATCAGTTTATAGGGATCGGCCATGTTTCCTACCTGTGCCAAACCTACCCTGAACTTACCATAGTTTAGTATTTCAGATTTGATATTCAAGGCATCCGTGAAAATGAATGAAGCATTTACACTTGGGTAGAAATAGCTGCGTGATTCGACAGGCAATGTAGAAGACACGTCATTTCTGGCAAGTGCATTCAAAAACAGATAGTCTTTGTAAGACAAGGTCAAATCACCAAAAAAGGCATAATATCGCTGCAACCTGTGGTATTCATACGTTGTCTGGGTCAAGGAATTGTTTGTGTTGGTAATTCCCCTTACAACAAGGTTTTGCCCTACAGCAGTATAGCGATCATACGCACGCTGGTTTACGTTGTGACCAACTGTAAACCTCAGGTTCAGATCACTTGTCAGGTCTTTGGTTGCTGACAAAAGGAACGTACCATCCAATTCCTGGTTTTTGATTGTGGAAGTAGCT